>CAMAFX010000023.1 GCA_945833925.1 uncultured Prevotellaceae bacterium | reverse complement strand
GCACAAAAACAAACATTAACCCCTCATCGTGTGATCTCTATCTTTAATCAAAAATTTCCTATGTTTCCTATATTTCCTACGAGCTTTATATTTTCGTGAGAAATTGGAAGAAACGGTGAGAAAGATTTCTTTTGTTTCCTACCTTTCCTACGAGTCTTTTATATCGTGAGAAATTGGAAGAAACGGTGAGAAATTATTTCCTTTGTTTCCTATTTTTCGTACGAGTCTAATTATATCGTGGGAAATTGAAGAAACGGTGAGAAAGAATTTCCTATAAATCTTGTCTTATTGTGTTAGATTATCCACACGTTTTTACGGGTGCCCCCATTTATCCCTCCTCTTCTCCATCAAAGTGAAACACCTGTCGAGAAGACTGTAGAGAGCAAAGGCTGTGATGAAACCTGCTATGGCATCGATGACATAGTGGGCATGGATATAGACCGTAGCCAGACACATCAGGATGTAGAAAGGCAACAGAACAAGCATCAACTTGGTAAGCCCGCAACGACGGCAGAGCAAAAGGATGATGGTGGCAACGCCGACGTGGCTGCTGGGAAAGGCAGCCGTAGGACGCTCGCCTGCATTGTGTGCCATATTGACGAGATCGTGGAAAAGACCATCGCTGCCAGCTGCCGGATACATGGAGCGCATCTCATGGAAATAATAACCCACGTTGGGGAAGATTCCGGCTGCCGCATCAACACCTGGCGCCAGAAAATAGTATTGAGGACCAGCCACGGGCAGGAAGATGTAGACCACATAATAAAGGAAGAACGAAGCCATCATTATGAAAGTGACACGCTGGAGATGTTCGATACATTTGAGCCACACCGTCGTGACCAGTACAATCATCATTGGAAAATATGAGAAGTAGCCAAGATAGAGCGGTTCGCTGACCCACCACTGAGGAAACTTCTCGCCAAAGACAAGCGACGGCTGGCAACCGAAGATATTGTGTTCGAAGGTCGAAAAGACGTGGTCGAGGTTCAAGAACAAACGATTGAACTCGTATGTGTCGGGGTACCAACTGCCCAGCGTGAACATTACCAGAACAACACGCAGATAGGCTGTCAGTCGGCATGGGCGAAAGTGATAGACCATCCATACTGCACCAAGTATCAGCACAAAGAACAGTCGGTTGAGAAGCATCGACTTGACATCGACAAGTTCATTCCAGAGGAATGCCATAAGGACAAAGGTAAACATCATGTATACCATCATCGTCCACTCCAAAGGCCACAGACCAGTACGTGCCTCCTCCTTCGTAAACCTACGAAGCAACCATGTTTGTATATTCATCATTTCTTCTTGATTCTTGATATATTAGGCAAGAGTGCTTTAGAGCAGTCCGTTCTCCTTGTACCAACGCACACTCTCGGCAACGCCTCGCTCAAGTTGCCACTGAGGCTGATAACCGAGGTCGCGCCTGGCTGGTTCGATGTCGCACTGCCAGTTGCGCTGGCTCAGTATGTGGTACTTGTCAAGGTTGAGTGTACTCATCTTACCAAACCATCCACTGACGGCACCAGAGACAGCACATACAAGTCGGAGAAACCAAAGGGGAGCCGTAATATGCAAGACATGCTTCACCCCGAGTTCCTTCTGCAGCAGGTCGCTGAAACGACGACTGTCGTACACACATCCATCGGTGAGGAAGTAACTGCCTCCCTCGACACCCTCGGCTTCGAGAGCAAGGTAGATGGCGCGAACCAAATCAAGAACATATATAAACGTTATCTCCTGCTTCTTGAAACCGACAGCAAAATCGACATGCTGCACTATGCTCTTTGCCATGAGAAAATAGTCCTTCTCGCGTGGGCCATACACTCCTGTAGGACGCAGGATGACGTAAGGAAAATCCTTTGTGCCACGCAAGAACTCCTCCGCTTTGAGTTTGCTCTCTCCGTATGCCGTATTTGGGAAAGGAGTGTCGTCCAACAGAATTGGTGCATATGCAAATGGTGACGAAGGTGTCGGAACGGGCTCTTCACGAACAGGACCAAAAACACTCAGACTGCTGACAAAGACGAAGCGACGTGGCACCATGCCCTCTGCAATGAGTGCCGAAACGAGGTTCTGTGTACCAAGTGTGTTGGTGTGGAAGAAACCATCGCGAGTACGACTCTTAGTGGCTCCAGCCGCATGGACCACGTAATCCCAACCCGTGCCGCCCATCTGGCTGCGCAATGCGGACAACTGGTGCCTCAGTGTATCCAGAGAGGAGAGATCGAGTTCGGCAAAACGGATGCGTTCGTCAGACAGGTACTGCCGGCTGCTGGACCTGCGCATGCCTGCCCACATTTCGTGCCCGACCTTCAGTCCCTCGCTGACGATGAAACTGCCCACAAAGCCACTTGCTCCTGTCACCAGAATTCTTGCCATTGTCACACTTTTGTTAGTAAATTATGAAACGTATACCCATGCATTACCTTAATCACCAATAAACCTCAAATATTTCCCCGGCACACTAACGATGCTCACGGAATTGACAATGGGCATATCTTAAAGCGGTGCAAAGATATGAAATTTTTATTAAAAATAAAGTTAAACGTTCGTTTACTTCGCGTTTTTTTGCTTTATTTGCAGTCTCTAAGAAGAAAAGAACTATCACTATGGGTAAACAAGGTAATAAAAAAGGTGGCAAGAGAATCACCAAGAAAGAGTTGATAGGCAGACTGGTTGCCTTCTTCCAGTCGAGAAGTGGAGAGAGCATTCCATTGAAAGACATCTACCGCGAACTTAAACTTGACACACATCCAAGCAAAATGCTGTGCATGGATATCATCAACGATATGCTGATGGACGACTTCATTCTGGAAAAGCCTCGCTACTCGTATCGCCTTAACGTAGAGTTGTCGCAGGTTATGGAGGGTGTGTTCCACCGCAAGGCAAACGGCAAGAACACATTCGTGCCAAGCGAAGGCGGCGAACCCATACTGGTTGCTGAGCGCAACTCGCTCAACGCCATGGATGGCGACATAGTGAAGGCTTCGATGATGGCTCGACGCAAGAATCACGTTCGTGAGGCAGAGGTGGTGGAAATCGTGAAGCGCTCGGACAAGCAGTTTGTAGGAACACTTCAGGTAAGCAAGAACTTTGCATATCTGCTGACCGAAGACCGCACTCTTGCAAACGACATCTTCATACCATTGCGAGACACCAAGAAGGGAAAGACCGGCGACAAGGCTGTGGTGAAGATAGTGGAATGGCCACGCAAGAGCAAGAACCCCGTAGGAAAGGTCATCGACATACTGGGTCATGCCGGCGAAAACACCACAGAGATGCACGCCATACTCGCTGAATACGGCCTGCCATACTCTTACCCGAAGAATGTGGAGGATGCCGCCAACTACATTGAACCCGGAATCACCGAGCAGGAGATAAACCGCCGCGAGGACTGCCGCGACGTGATGACATTCACCATAGACCCATACGATGCCAAGGACTTTGACGATGCCATCTCAATAAAGGTGCTCGACGACACAGCAAACGGCGAACAGTGGTACGAGGTGGGTGTACATATTGCCGACGTGTCGCACTACGTTCGCGAAGGAAGCGTTATCGACAAGGAGGCTGTGAAGCGTGCCACAAGTGTATATCTGGTGGACCGCACCATACCGATGTTGCCTGAGCGACTCTGCAACTTCATCTGCTCGCTCAGACCAGACGAGGAGAAACTGGCATTCAGCGTCATCTTCAAGATGAACTCGAAAGCAGAAGTCAAGACATACCGCATCGTTCACACAGTGATAAAGAGCGACCGCAGATTTACGTACGAGGAGGTACAGAAGGTGCTGGAGGATCACCACGAAGCAAGCGAGGAGGACTACAAGCGCCCAGGTGACAAGGCTGTGCCGACCGACCCGAACTATCGTCCGGCGGAGGAGTTTGCAGAGGAACTGATAACTCTCAACCGACTTGCCAAGCAACTGCGCGCCAAGCGTTTCGAGAGCGGTGCTGTTGACTTCGACCGCGAGGAGGTGAAATTCAATATAGACGAGAAAGGCAAGCCACTGGGTATTTACTTCAAGTGTGCCAAGGATGCCAACAAACTGGTGGAGGAGTTCATGCTGCTTGCCAACCGCACAGTGGCTGAGAGCATCGGCAAGGTGACCGACGGCAAGAAGAAAAAGACAGCCAACGGAAAGGAGCCGAAGGGAAAGACCTTCGTATATCGTATACACGACCTGCCCGACCAGCAGAAACTGATGAACCTGAGTGACTTCGTAAGCAAGTTCGGTCACAAACTGAAGACCAACGGCAACATGAAAGAGGTCAGCAAGAACATAAACAAGATGCTGGCTGACTGCAAGGGCAGAAAGGAACAGAACATGGTTGAGATGATCACGCTCCGCGCCATGATGAAGGCACGCTACAGCACCCTCAACATCGGACACTATGGTCTGGCATTCGAATACTACACCCATTTCACATCACCCATCCGACGCTATCCCGACCTGATGGTTCACCGTCTGCTGACACGATATGCCGAGGGAGGACGCAGCGCCCTGCGAGAGAAGTACGAGGAACTGTGCGATCACTCGAGCGAGATGGAGCAACTGGCTGCACAGGCTGAGCGCTCGAGCATAAAATACAAGCAGGTGGAATATATGCAAGACCACCTCGGCGAGGAATATGACGGCGTGATAAGCGGTGTGACAGAGAGTGGCATATACGTTGAAATAATCGAGAACAAGTGCGAGGGTATGGTGCCACTGCGCGACCTGGACGATGATTACTATGAGTTTGACGAGAAGAACTACTGCCTGATAGGACGCAGACATCACCACCGATATGCACTGGGTGACTCGATACGCATCAAGGTAGCAAAGGCAAACCTCGAACGCAAACTGCTGGACTTTGCTCTGGCTGATTCTGAATAAATAAGACGGCAATGGCACAGGTTCTTACACAAACACAAAAACTGGAACAGCGACAGCAACTGTCTGCACAGCAGGTGCTGGTGGCAAAACTCACCGAACTGTCGGTGGAGGAGCTGCGTGCACGTATCGAAACAGAGTGTGTGGAGAACCCATGGCTTGAAAGGAAGGAGCAGACCTCGTACGACGGAGACGGAACCGACGTATATGCCGGTAGTGACTATGGCAGTGGTGACAACTACGACAGCGACGACGGTGGCTACAACGACAGTGACGACGGTTCTCCTGACGAAGAACGACCAGACAGCAATGACTCTGCACAATCAGAAATAGACTGGGACGGCAATGAGTTTCCCACCATGGGGGCTCCAGACGATGCTCATCACCAGGACGACGGCGACAATATGAGTTTCCACGAACTGCTGATGCAGCAAGTCGGCGAATACGAACTGAACGAACACGAACAGACCATACTGGAATATCTCATCGGCTCGCTTGATGATGACGGCATGCTGCGCACACCACTCTACCAGATAGAAGACGAACTGGACATCTACCAGGGAATAAGGACCAACCAGCAGGAAATGGAGAAGATACTTGCCATACTGCAGGAGTTCGAACCATTCGGAGTCGGTGCACGCAACCTGTGCGAATGTCTGCTGATACAGGCAAAGCACAAGGAGGACCTGCCAATGCGCAAGCAACTCATAACCATGTTCAGCCAGTACGCCGACGAGTTTGTGCAGAAACACTGGGACGTCATCAAACGTAAGATGAAACTGTCGGAAGGTGAACTTGCGGCAATGAAACGGTCTATAACAAGACTCAATCCACGACCTGGAAACAGTGTAGGCTCGCTGCCTCAGGAGTCGGCTCGCACCATCGTTCCCGACTTCAGGATACAGGTGGACGACAACAACGAAGTGATGTTCCAGATATGCGAAACTGGCATACCGGCACTACAGATGAGCGATGACCCACAGGAGTGGATGAGCGAATACGACGCAATGGACGAGAAGACGCTGAGCCAGGACGTAGCAGAAGCATTCCGCTATCAACGCAACATGATAGAACGCGGAAACATGTTCATCGAGGCTCTGGCACAGAGGAGACGTTCGATGAATCTCGTGATGCACACCATCATCAAACTGCAGAAACCTTTCTTCGTGGAAGGTGACGAGACTTTGCTTCGACCAATGAAACTGGAGGATGTGGCAACAATAACCAACCTCGACATAAGCACGGTGAGCCGTGTCTGCCGCTCCAAGTCGGTAGAAACACCATACGGAACCTACAGCCTGCGCTGGTTCTTCACCAGCGGAACGAAGAAGGAGGGCACTGAATACTCAGTTCGCAACATCCTCTCAGCCATCAAGGCTCTGGTCGATGCCGAAGACAAGCGCAAACCACTGAGCGACGAAGCCTTGACCGCCGAACTGAAAAAGCAAGGGTACGACACAGCACGACGCACCGTGGCAAAATACCGCGAGCAACTTGGCATTCCAACCTCACGACTTAGAAGATAGCGCAACACAAATGAAAAAGATAAAGAAGAGAACAGAAATAAGAGGACTCATAGAGGCAGCGAAGATTGTCAGCACTATCTTCCGCCCTATGTACTATCCACTGCTGGGGTCTGCCATACTGCTCACCATGACACCCCTTTCACTCCTTCCACTGGAGTACAAGGCACTGCATCTTCTTACCATGATGCTCTTCACCATAACCATACCATGGCTCAGCACTATCATGTATATGAGGTTATGCCACATCGGAACGGTAGACCTGACCAAACGACACAACAAGATTGTACCATACGCCATATACATCATCTTCTACACCATATACTACTATATGATGCGGGAGGCAAGCATCCCCTACCCCCTGGTATCGGTAATCATCGTGGCACTGTGCATACAGATAGCCTGCACACTGATAAGCCTTGTATGGAAGGTGAGTGTACATATGGCTGGAGCCGGTGCTATAATAGGTGCCCTTGCAGCCTACGGATTCATACTTAACTTCAACCCACTGCCATGGCTATGCACCGCCATCATCGTCAGTGGACTGGTAGGAACAAGCCGTATGATTCTGCGCCAGCACAACCTATCGCAACTGGTCATCGGACTGCTCATCGGCTTCCTGTGTGGCTTCCTTGGTATACTCTATCTCACAGTTTGAGAGAAACTATAAAAACTATAAAAGATAGAGAAAACAGAAACAAACAACATAACAACAATGAACGCAAAAGTTAGCATTATCATGGGCAGCACAAGCGATCTGCCCGTAATGGAGAAAGCAGCAAAGTTTCTTGACGAGATGCAAGTGCCATTCGAAATGAACGCACTGTCGGCACACCGCACACCTGCAGAGGTGGAGGAGTTTGCACGCGGTGCTGAGGAACGTGGCCTCAAGGTTATCATTGCCGGTGCCGGTATGGCTGCTGCTCTGCCAGGTGTCATTGCAGCCAGCACAACACTGCCTGTTATCGGTGTACCCATCAAGGGCATGCTCGATGGACTCGACGCCATGCTCTCAATCATCCAGATGCCTCCAGGCATACCAGTTGCAACAGTCGGCGTAAACGGAGCACTGAACGCTGCCATTCTCGCTGTCGAGATGATGGCACTGAGCGACAACGAACTGCACGAGCGTCTTGTGGCATACAAGAGTGGGTTGGGACAGAAGATTGTCAAGGCAAACGCCGAACTGGCAGAAGTGAAGTACGACTTCAAGGTCAACTGATTTAAGCCTTGCAAGCGAAGCCCGGGATTAAACTTTATCAAGTATAAACCTGAGCAAACACAAACTTGCAAAAGCAAATAAGTACTTTTGTTTTTTGATATGAGAAGACACACACACGAAGTAAAGATAGGCAAACTGCGCATAGGCGGAACAAACAAAGTTGCCGTACAGAGCATGACAACCTGCTCGACTATGGACACAGAGGGATGCATAGAGCAGTGTATTCGCATCATCGACGCTGGTGCTCACCTGGTAAGACTAACCACCCAGGGCACGCGCGAAGCAGAGAACCTGCGCAACATAAAGGCAGGCCTCATCGAAAGAGGATACGGCGACACCCCACTATGCGCTGACGTACACTTCAACCCTAACGTGGCAGACGTTGCCGCCACCATCGTCGAGAAGGTGCGCATCAATCCGGGAAACTACGTTGACCCTGCACGCCAGTTCAAGGAACTGGAATATACCGACGAGGAGTACGCTCAGGAACTGAAGCGACTCGACGAGCGTTTCTGTCGTTTCCTCAACATCTGCCGCGAGCACAACACAGCCATACGCATTGGTGTGAACCACGGTTCGTTGAGCGACCGCATAATGTCGCGCTATGGAGACACCCCAAGCGGTATCGTTGAGTCGTGCATGGAGTTCCTCAGAATATGTGAACGGGAGAAGTTCCCCAACGTCGTTGTCAGCATAAAGGCAAGCAACGTCAAAGTAATGGTGGAGAGCGTGCGCCTGCTATGCAAAGAGATGGAGAAAGAGGGAATGGACTTCCCTCTGCATCTTGGAGTAACAGAAGCCGGTGAAGGCGAGGACGGACGTCTGAAGAGTGCCGTAGGCATAGGCAGTCTGCTGATAGACGGCATCGGCGACACCATACGTGTCAGTCTGAGCGAAGAACCCGAATGCGAGATTCCCGTTGCACTGGGTCTGCTCCAGGCTGCCGGCGTTCAGCGCACAAAGACGGAGTTCATCTCGTGCCCAGGTTGCGGACGCACGCTGTACGATCTGCAAGACACCATACGACGTATCAAGTCTGCCGTTGCCGAACGTGCAAAGCATAACCCACGCTATGCCACACTCAAGATTGGCATTATGGGATGTATCGTCAACGGACCGGGCGAGATGGCCGACGCCGACTACGGATATGTCGGAGCTGCTCGTGGCAAGGTTAGCCTCTATCGTGGCAAGGAATGTGTAGAGAAGAACATCCCTGAGGGAGAGGCTGTGGAGCGTCTTCTGCAACTCATCGACTCAGAACAGTAGGATACTTTGGCTCTCAGTTGAAAGAGGGGAAAAGCAAAAACAGTAGGATGCTTTGGCTTTCAATTGAAAGAGGGCAGGTCGTGAACAACGTGCCGAACCGAAACAACAAGGTGGGCTTTGACAGAGAAAGCGTCAAAGCCCACCTTATTTATATATATACGCGCGCGAGGGATTAGAACAAGTATTCAACCTCCTTGAAAGCGTAGCGTCTGAGCGTTCCTTCAGTGTCGCGCAGGATAAGATGGCCTGTCAGTTCGACTTCTTGAACAGATGCTTCGAACGTACCGTTTGAATCACGATATTTGTGCACTCCATCTCTACGGAAAAGGTTCTGCATGAACATCTGATGAATTGATTCAAGTTCACCACATTTCAGCAAATCATAATACTGCATGAAACGATGCATTATCTGTCCGATAACAGACTGACGCTCCGTCTCCCTGCCTAAAATCTGGAACAGCGAAACCGGGTTGGGCGCATCGCTGACGAACTGCTGCTGGTTGACATTGACACCCACGCCAATAACGGCATTCTCTATCTTATTGCCGAGGATGTCTGTTTCTATAAGAATGCCTGCCACCTTGCGGTTGCCATAGTAAATATCGTTGGGCCACTTGATGCTAAAACAATCCGTTTCTATACCAACAGGCATCGACGTCACAACATCATTGAGTGCACAGCAGATGCTCAACGCCGAAATCTCGGATATGACAAACATTTGCGAAGGCTTGATGCGAGAGGGGTGGATGAGCAGACTGTAAACGACGTTCTTGCCTGCCTCCGACTCCCAGGAATTACCACGCTGTCCACGTCCCGACGTCTGAAAATCGGCAGTCACAAGAGTCACATCATCCTGCAACTGACTGGCATTGGTCTTGAGATAATTATTGGTGGAATCGACTGTGTCAAGTGCAATATGAGTAATCTCGGCAGGAATTGAAGTTCTAATCGCAGAGCACGACTCGGAAACTCCCTCTTCTGCTGATGTCCTGGCTGGTTCAGAAGCAAATCTCTCTCCCTCTTTATGGCAAGATTCAGAAAGAAAATCAATATCTGCCAAAGCAATATTCTCAGCGCGTTCCATCTCAGCTCGCTGACCGGGTTCCTTATCCTCGATACCGCACAGATGAAGCACTCCGTGAATGATGACCCTGTGCAACTCGTTGTTATAGGACACCTTGAACAAATCGGCATTGGTACGAACAGTGTCGAGTGATATATATATGTCACCCGACAGAATCGTTCCCTCGCAATAGTCAAAACCGATATGATCGGTGTAGTAGTCGTGACCTATGAACTCCCTGTTTATCTCGAGAATACGTTCGTCGTTGACAAAGATGAAATTGATATCACCAACACGACGCTGGTAGGTAGCAGCAACACGCACTATCCACTCTGTTACTGCCTGCTGATTGAGAACTGGCAGTTCGATACACTCCGAATTATATGTAACAGCCATTACTACGCGTTACTTGGAAAGCAGTTCGACAGCCTTCTTGACCATTTCATTATCCTTGTAGATAATCTGGAAGTACTCGGACATATCCCAGATGTCGCGTGCTACGAGTCCCTTCAGCGTAAGCTTGAGCTGAGGTATTGTCTCCTGTCGCTCGGCATCGTCCTTTGGCGTCACCTTCTGCTTCTCTCCTTCTGCAAATATCTTCTCGATGACTTCGTCGGGAACCTCATACTCAGCCTCGAACTTGTCAAAGCTCGGATAAAGCTTGGATATACGCTTGTGGTTCTTGTCCATATAGCGGAGGTTTGCCTGAATCACTATGCTCTTGGCAGACAACTCACGATAATACTTGGTGTAGATGGTGGTGTCGAGTGGGATGAAATAGTCGGGAGTGATGCCACCGCCACCATACACGATGCGATGCTTGCGCAGAGTCTCGAACTTTAGCGAGTCTGGAATATGTGCTTTCATCGAATCTACGTTGGTCAGTTCGCCGCTGTTGAAACGGTTCAGCACATCCTTGCTGTAAGCCTCCTTGTTACCCATCTCGTAAGGTTTCTGCACGCAACGTCCCGACGGAGTGTAGTAGTGAGCGATTGTGAGACGAATCATCGAACCATCAGGAAGGTCGATGGGGCGCTGTACGAGTCCCTTGCCGAAACTTCGTCTGCCGACCACAAGTCCGCGGTCCTGGTCTTGAATGGCACCTGTAAGAATCTCTGCTGCAGAGGCCGAATATTCGTCGATGAGGACCACGATGTCGCCTTCAAAGAGGTTATTGCCGGAACTGCAGAATTCCTGTGTCGGTACGCTGCGTCCCTTAGTATAGACAACGAGGTCACCCTTGGGAAGGAATTCACTGGCTATCTCGGCTGCTGCATTGAGGAAACCGCCTCCGTTCTGCTGCAGGTCGATGATGAGCGACTTCATCCCCTTTACCTTCAGGTCGTTGACAGCCTTTACAACCTCGTCGTGAGTAGTTGCCGCAAAACTGCTGAAACGGATGAGACCGATGGTAGGAGTGACCATAAAGGCAGCATCGAGTGTGGTGACAGGAATCTTGTCGCGGATAACATTGAAGTAGACAAGGTCACTGATGCCAGAACGCTTTATTCCGAGTTTAACCTTGGTGCCCTTAGGTCCACGCAGTCTGTGCATAATGTCCTCACGAGACATCTTGACGCCGGCAATGGCAGTATCGTTTACATTTACTATGCGGTCGCCTGCCAGTATGCCGACCTTTTCTGACGGACCCTTTGAGACAGTCTGAATGACGAAAAGAGTGTCTTCGAGCATATTGAACTGCACACCGATACCCTCAAACGAGCCCTGCAGCGGTTCGGTGAAAGCCTTTGTCTCCTTTGCATTGGTATAGGCAGAATGAGGGTCGAGCTTGCCTATCATACCCTTGATGGCATTCTCTACCAGTTTGTCGCAATTGACAGTATCAACATAGAAGTTGTTTGTCATTATAGTTGCCATCATTAACTTACGGATGGCACTCTCTATGTCCTTCTGTGCAGATGCCGAGAAAGAACCAAAGACAGTTATAAGAATTAATAAAGCGAGTTTCTTCATTAGTGTGTATTAAGATATTTATGGGAGAAAGTCTGTTACATCATGACCGTAATGCTGAAGTTCGCGCACCACACTGCTGCTTATGCTGGCATACTCAGGACGTGCAAAGAGGATGACTGTCTCCAGTCCCGTCAGCTGTCGGTTGACGTCTGCCATCTGCATCTCGTACTCGTAGTCCTTGAAGCTGCGCACGCCACGCAGAACGGCAGAAGCATCCACCTGTCGGGCTACGTCGACCGTCAGACAACTGTAGGACAAAACCTCCACCCTTGCCTCACCGGCATATATCCTGCGGATGGTATCAAGTCGTTCGTCGATGCCTGATAGGTCTGCCTTATTCTCGTTATATCCAACAGCGACGACCACACGGTCGAACAGTGCGAGTGCACGCTCTACAATGTCGGCATGCCCCTTGGTGAACGGATTGAAGGAACCAGGAAAAAGAACAGTTCTCATCTTGCCCCCCTATTAGATATTATACTCTTTTGCCTCTTCCTCATCCTCCTCGGCAAGGTCTTCCTCGATGACGAGGTTGTCGATGATGAAGTTCTGGCGCTCCATGGTGTTCTTGCCCATATAGTATTCGAGCAGCGAAGCCACCTGATCGCTCTTGTTTAGCGTTACCTGTTCCAGACGTATGTCGGGACCGATGAAGTGACGGAACTCGTCGGGGGAAATCTCGCCAAGACCTTTGAATCGGGTTATCTCGGGGTCTGGTCCGAGATCTGCGATGGCCTGAACACGTTCATCCTCACTGTAGCAATACTGTGTAACGAAATCGTTACCGAAACTTATGCTGCGCTTCGGTCCTCGCGACTCGTCGTCACTCTCCTGACGCTTGAGTTCATTTTCTATCTGCTCCAGTTTCTTCTTGCCAATCTTCGTCTTCCTGTTGCGAACACGGAAGAGAGGCGTCTGAAGAATGTATACGTGTCCCTTCTTGATAAGGTCGGGGAAGAACTGCAGGAAGAACGTAATCATCAGCAGACGGATGTGCATGCCGTCGACATCGGCATCCGTAGCAACGATAACCTTGTTGTAGCGCAGAGTGTCGAGTCCGTCCTCTATATCGAGAGCAGCCTGAAGCAGGTTGAACTCCTCGTTCTCGTAGCATACCTTCTTGGTCATGCCGAAGCAGTTGAGTGGTTTTCCGCGAAGCGAGAACACAGCCTGTGTGTTTACGTCACGGCTCTTGGTGATGCTGCCGCTGGCAGAGTCACCCTCGGTGATGAAGATGCACGACTCCTCCTTGAGGTCGCCCTTGGCATCTGAGAGATGCACACGGCAGTCGCGCAACTTACGGTTGTGCATATTGGCCTTCTTGCTCATCTCGCGTGCCTTCTTGGCAACACCTGCCATAGCCTTGCGCTCGCGCTCACTCTCCTGTACCTTCTGCAGAATAACGTCAGCCACGTCCGTGTTGCGGTGCAGGTAGTTGTCCACCTGCTCTTTTACAAAGTCGCCAATGAACTTGTCTATGGAGATTCCTCCGTCGGGAATGGTGGAAAGCGAACCAAGCTTTACCTTTGTCTGACTCTCGAACAAAGGCTCCTGTATGTTTATGCTTATGGCAGCCACCATACCGTTACGAATATCTCCGTAGTCGTATGCCTTGCCGCTATAGTCCTTGATGACCTCGGCTATATACTTCTTGAATGCAGCCTGATGAGTACCTCCAAGAGTGGTGTGCTGACCATTGACAAAGGAATAGTATTCCTCACCGTTCTGACGGCAGTGTGTGAATGCTATCTCGATGTCCTCACCGGTAAGGTGAATCACATCGTAGAGAGTGGGCGACGTCATACGGTCGACGAGAAGGTCGGACAGACCGTTTCGCGAGATGATGCGTCTGCCGTTGAAGATGATGGCAAGCCCCGTATTGAGGTAGGTGTAGTTGCGCAGCATCGTCTCGATAAACTCGTTCTGGAACGTATAGTGCTTGAAGAGCGAACTGTCAGGCTCGAAATAAACGTATGTTCCGTTCTCTTCCTCGGTGGTCTCGGTGACATCACTCTGCAGCACACCCTGCTTGAAGGTAGCGCAGCGCATCTGACCGTCGCGGTAACTTCTTACCTCGAAGTTCTTGCTCAGAGCATTTACCGCCTTTAGACCGACACCGTTCAGTCCGACGCTCTTCTTGAACGCCTTAGAGTCGTACTTACCACCGGTGTTCAGCATCGACACCGCCTCGATAAGTTTGCCAAGAGGAATGCCTCGACCATAGTCGCGCACTGTGGCTGTCAGTTGCTCGTTGATGTTCACTTCGATGCGCTTGCCGGCATTCATCTTGAACTCATCGATACTGTTGTCGATGACCTCCTTAAGAAGCACATAGACTCCGTCCTCGGCATGACTGCCATCGCCCAATCGACCGATGTACATACCAGGGCGCAGACGCACATGCTCCATGTCGGAGAGATGCTTTATGTTGTCGTCTGTATAATTAACTTGTTCGTTTGCTACTGTATTCAGCGTTTCCTCCATAGTATCAGCCATTCTAATAGATTAGAGTTCCTTCTTATAGCACTTTCTCTTCTTGTGAATCTCACAGTCAAGGTATGCCCACTGGTCCTGACTCTTGTTATTGTCCTCGAGCTGCAGATGTGTCTCTGCCCACTTGAAGCCCATACTCATGCCGACAGGAATAAGGTCGGCAAAGAGCAATGCGTTGGCACCCTTGCCCTGGTATTCTGGTATCACACCCACGAGCAGCAAGTCAAGATATGGCGAACGGTGCTTCTCGCACTTCAGGGCGCGCAGCAGGTGGAACCATCCGAATGGGAACAGCTTTCCCTTTGCCTTCTGCAATGCATATGACAGCGATGCCATACCAACACCCATTCCGACAATCTCGCCCTCCTCGTTCTCAACGACAGTCAGAAGACGGAGGTCGATGAAACGCAGGTAATTGTTGGCATAGGTGTCAACCTGACGCTCGCTCAACTGACTGAAACCGTACAGAGGTGCATAAGCCTTGTTGATGACATTGAATATCTTATCAACATATCCACCCTTCTTTATCTCTTCGAAACTCTTGAACTTGCGAACCTTGAGATGGAAACGGTCCTGCGCAATCTTGGCAACACGGAAGTACTTCTCGTCGTTGGCATGATGACCGGGGGTTGGAACGGTGACCTTGCGCTCTACCCATCCCACTTCCTTCTCCATGCCAAGCTTGTCCATGTGCTCCGGGTAGTATGGGTAGTTATATATGGTTGCCATGGTGCTCAGTTGGTCGAATCCCTCAACCAACATTCCCTCGGGGTCCATATCCGTAAAACCGAGAGGACCGACAAGCTTTGTCATGCCCTTCTCCTTGCCCCATTTTGCCACGGCATCGAGAAGTGCACTGCTCACCCCGATATCATCGATGAAGTCAATCCATCCGAAACGAACGTTCTGTTCGTTCCATGTGGCATTGGCCCTGTCGTTGATTATACCAGCCACGCGACCAACAATCTTTCCGTCGCGGTAAGCAAGAAACAACTTTGACTGACAGAACTCGTATGCTGCGTTCTTCTTGGGGTTAAACGTGTCGAGTGTATCCTCGAGGAAGTCGGGTACGGCATAGGCATTGCCTTTGTAAAGTTCGTAATTGAAACGTATGAACTTCTTCAATTCGCTCTTACTCTCAACTTCCTTTATTATAATTTTTGAGTCGCTCATATATAATTCTTTTATTCAATCAGTATCTGCAATCTCGACAATACGTCAAATTTCGTACAAAGATACATTATTTATATAAAATAATATTCCATCTTGCTTGATTATTGTATTATATTCAAGCCAAAAAGGCTAAAAAAAGACGATTTTCTTGGTTAATAGAACAAAAGAGAGTAATTTTGCAGTATATTTTAGGCTAATTATGTAAATATTGTCATTAACAACAGTATGTATTTAACTATTCAATATAAAAAGTGGTAATAAAGATGAAAAGATTCATGACGATTTGTGCCTTAGCTTTTGCAGCCATTATGACAGCGATGCCAGTGATGGCACAGGAGGCAAACGAGAAAGGCTACTATCCAATTCCTTACACATTCATTGGTGTACAGGGTGGTGTACAGAACACACTTAACAACAACTACAACAACTGGAAAACATTTACCCCAACAGCAGCACTCAGCATAGGTCACTTTTTCAGTCCAAAGGTTGGTGTTCGCGCCAATTTCAACGGCATTTGGAACAAGGAGGCAGCATCTTCTGTAATCAGTCCCGAAACCAGATACTACAACTTCAACTACCTTACATCAAACATTGATGTAATGGAAAATCTCTGCGCTGCCTTTGGTATCAAGGAGACTTATCCTGTAAATGTTTATCTGATTGGCGGTGTTGGCTTGTACCACGCATGGAACAACGACGAAGCAAAGGGTCTGTACGAGAACAACCCATGCTACACTATCAACAACCCTTACAGTCTGAAGCGTAATGCATTCAACGGACGTGTCGGTTTGCAGATCGAGGCAAACCTCTGCAAGAACGTTGCTTTCAATATCGAGGGTACATACAACCTTCACGTTGGTGACAATAAGCGGTTTGCCCGCGACAATCAGGAGATTATTCTCCTCGCTGGTCTTACCTTCAAGTTTGGTTACAGGAAGGTTCATGCTGAGGTTGTTGAACCAGAGCCAGAGCCAATCTACGAGACTGTTGTTGACACAACATGGTACGACGACGTGACATACAACGACGTAAAGAAGGATGGTAACATCGACAAGCGCATCTTCTACGCACTCTGCGAGAGTGACATCAACGCTGACGAGCCACAGATCAAGGAGGTTGCAGAATTCCTCAAGGAAGTTGAAAATGGCGAGGTTGTAATCACTGCTTATGCTGACAAGGGTACTGGTAACCCAAGACTCAACATGCAGTATTCTAAGGACCGTGCTCTCAAGACAAAGAAAGCTCTTATAGCAAACGGTGTTGACGAGAAAATGATCAAGACAACCGAGTGGAAGGGTGACACCGTTCAGCCATACGAAAACGACAACGACAAAAACCGCGTATGTATCATCACCGGTCATGGCGTATATGTACAGAAGGAAAAAGTTGTAACACGCAAGTTCAAGACCAGCGAGCGCAAGGTTCGCGTAAACTGATAACAAACGCATAATGGTCGGCACGACCATCAGCCAAAATGCCCATTTCGAGGAGAATTATCCTTAAAAATGGGCATTTTACTGTTTTATGCACTTTACACGTCAACTTTTCATTAACAATTATTTGGTAAATACATTAAAAGAAATTAACTTTGCATACGTGTCTATACACACCTCCATGAAAAAAGCGAAAAGCACATGCCGCCTGAGCACCTTGTAAGACACCTGTTCACAAGCACCGACACCGCCTAAGCGGATTGTGTGCAACATGACTGTATGCTAAAAGAGTCTAATTAATCTAAAATAACGAAGTTATGAAAAGCTTTATTAAACTATTCTCTGTTGCAATCGCTGCAGCATTCTTCTCTGCACCAGCAATGGCACAGGAGAACACAGAACTCAACTACAAGCCTTTCCCACACATGTTCATCGGTGTACAGGGTGGCGTGCAGACAACTCTTACCAATTATGACAACTCAAAGCTTATCACACCAACCGCAAGTCTCAGCGTAGGTGGATGGTTCACCCCTGTTGTAGGTGCACGTCTCCATGTCAACGGCATGTGGAACGAGGGTGGATATCGCTATTATGACAACACAGGTTCTAAGGTAGACCTCGGCAAGTACGACTACAAGTACATCACAACCGACCTCGACCTTATGGTTAACCTCGTTACTTTGTTCGGCAAGAAGGATTACTATCCAGTAAACCTTTACCTTATCGGTGGTATCGGTCTCAACACTGCTTGGGATAACGACGAAGCTCTTGCCATGAATTCAGCAATGCCTCTCGCATGGGATGGTACACGTTTCAGCCACAACGCTCGTATTGGTGCACAGGTTGACGTTAACCTCTGCAAGAACGTAAGCCTCAACCTTGAAGTTGCAGCAAACAGTCTCAGCGACCGCTACAACAGCAAGATTAACAGCAAGGACGACTGGCAGCTTACAGCTCAGCTCGGTCTCGCTTTCAAGTTCGGTTACAAGAAGCCTGCTCCTGCACCGGTTGTTGTTGAACCAGAGCCAGAGCCAATCTACGAAACCGTTATCGACACAACATGGTACGACGACATCACTTACAAGGACGTCAAGAAGGAAGGCGACATCGACAAGCGCATCTTCTACGCAATCTGCGAGAGTGACATCAACGCAGACGAGCCACAGATCAAGGAGGTTGCAGAATTCCTCAAGGAAGTTGAAAATGGCGAGGTTGTAATCACTGCTTATGCTGACAAGGGTACTGGTAACCCAAGACTCAACATGCAGTATTCTAAGGACCGTGCTCTCAAGACAAAGAAAGCTCTTATAGCAAACGGTGTTGACGAGAAAATGATCAAGACAACCGAGTGGAAGGGTGACACCGTTCAGCCATACGAAAACGACAACGACAAAAACCGCGTATGTATCATCACCGGTCATGGCGTATATGTACAGAAGGAAAAAGTTGTAACACGCAAGTTCAAGACCAGCGAGCGCAAGGTTCGCGTAAACTAATACAGACTGCGATTACTTACCGCATACTATCAGGGGTGAGCACGTTGGTGCTCACCCCTTCTTTTACTCTCCGAAATCTAAAGTCAGCTGAGGGTCTTCTCCAAGCAGGTTGAAGGTAAGACGATGATAGGGTGACGTACCATGCTCACGGATTGCAGCACGGTGAATCTTTGCTGGATACCCCTTGTTCGAATCCCAGTGATACATGGGGTACTCCTCGTGTATTGCCTTCATGAAGTCATCACGATAGGTCTTTGCAAGGATTGATGCTGCAGCGATACTCATATACTTGCCGTCACCCTTGACGATGGTGGTATGTGGAACGAGTACACCTTCCGGATTCTTGTACGCATAGAAACGGTTACCATCCACGATGATATTCTCCGGACGTACAGCCAACTTATCCAGCGCCCTGTGCATACCGAGTATGCTGCAGCGCAGAATGTTCATCTCGTCTATCTCATGATTGTCGCATACACCCACAGCCCACGCAACAGCATCACGCTCTATGAGTTCGCGCAACTGGTAGCGTTTCTTCTCTGACAACTGCTTGCTGTCGTTCAGACCTGCTGACAGTTCGGGACATCGCGTCTCGACATCGGGCGGAAGCACCACAGCAGCGGCGTAGACTGGACCTGCCAGACATCCTCTGCCAGCCTCATCGCAGCCAGCCTCGACTAAACCCTCTTTGAAGAACGGAGAAAGCATAGGCAACAGAATATTCTCTTGATTATTTCTAAAGTGTTCTTTCTGTTTTGCAAGAACACACCATCCTTAACTCTTTCTAAAAACACTCGTTCTGGTTCTGTCAGAACATCTTTCTTACTCTCTCTATTCCGGCACAGAGCACGTCTATCTCTTCCTTTGTATTATAGAGACCGAACGACGCACGTGCCGTACCCTGTATGCCAAGTCGGTGCATCAATGGTTCGGCACAATGGTGACCTGTTCGGATAGCAATCCCAAGACGGTCGAGCAAGGTGCCGAGATCGAGGTGATGTATTTCACCGACATTGAAACTGATGACAGCATCGTGCACGTCCACACTGCCATATATCTTCATGCCCTCTATCTCGTTCATCTTCTGTATGGCATAACGCGTCAGTTCCTGCTCGTGGGCAAAGATGTTGTCCATGCCAAGGTCGGAAACGTAGTCCAATGCTCGCGCAAGACCTGTCGTAGCCACGAAGTCGGGAGTTCCTGCCTCAAACTTGAAAGGCAGTTCGTTGAATGTTGTCTTCTCGAAAGTTACGGTCTTTATCATCTCGCCACCCCCCATGTACGGAGGCAGTTTGTCAAGCCATTCCTCCTTGCCATAGAGTACGCCGATGCCAGTAGGTCCGTATATCTTGTGACCAGAGAAGGCAAAGAACTCGCAGTCGATGTCCTGGACGTCGATTGCAAAATGAGGAGTACTCTGCGCACCGTCCACAAGTACAGGCACGCCGTGCTCGTGAGCCATGGCAACCATATCCTTGACAGGATTCACCGTACCAAGCACATTGCTCACATGAGCAACAGCCACAAGGCGAGTATTCTCGTTGAACAGGCTGCGGTATGCTTCAAGGTCAAGCACACCCTCGTCATTCATAGGTATGACCCTGAGTTTTCCCCCTATGCGTTCGCACATCAACTGCCATGGCACGAGATTGCTGTGATGCTCTACCGACGAAATGATAATCTCGGGGCATCCGTCTGCAGTATTACGTCCACATCTCAGATACTCGCCGAAGCACGTTGCCACAAGGTTCACGCTCTCTGTTGTTCCTCGTGTGAAGATAATCTCTGAAATACTCTTTGCATTGATGAAACGGCGCACCGTCTCACGGCTCTGCTCGTGCAGATCGGTTGCCTGCTGCGAGAGGAAGTGCACACCTCTGTGCACATTGGCATTCACGTTGTAGTACTCGTCAACCATCGAGTCCACCACAATGCGTGGCTTCTGGGTTGTAGCACCATTATCCAAGTAAACGAGAGGCTTGCCGTACACGGTACGCGACAAAATTGGAAAATCCTCTCTTACCTTATTTATATTATACATAAAACTGTCGTTCGTTGTTTGCAATGACAAAGTTACAAAATAAACAACGAATAAAGCAAAGAAAACAAAAACAATTTTTCAATTATGCTTGTGGCAACGGAACAAAGCATGCTTGCCGTTGCTCAGCGTGGTGGCGAAATAATACGTGTCGCCTCCCTCCTTCAGTTTCAACCTCTTGCGCAGTTCGGCAACAGTAGCAGGGAAATTGCGTACGGTAAGGTTTGCCTTCTGGACCTTGCCAACCAGTTCCCTGAGGCTCTGTTTGGTAAAGTCACCCACCGCCTCAACGGCAAACAGCCTTCCGGGAAACGAGAAGACAGGTTCCTTCGATACGAAAAGATTGCTCATCGGATGCAGTTTCCTTACATCAAAGTGTCTGCACAGAGCATCCTGCACACCAGCCTTCAGCAGCGAGGCGTTAGGTTCGAGCAGATATTGCCAGTCACCATTCTGCAGTTCGTCTGCCTCGATGATTGATGCCACTGCCTCGGTCTTGTTGTCACAGATGAAAGGCGAGTCGCCCGAAGCCAGATTTACGCAGTGATAGGACACAAGAGACATCTCGACATCGGCTTCCGACCGGCACACGAGCAGCAACTCCTTGCACTCACCGCCGACACTTACCACATGAACCTGACTCACACACTTCAGCTGTCTGAGCGACTGCGTGATGTCGAGCATTGGTGACAGTTTAACGACAAAATATCGGGTGTGACTGCGCAGCCACGGCAAGAGGTCGATGACATTCGGGGTGCAATCCTCGAGTGCAACCACCTTGCGACCGACATCGTCGCGGCGTGCAGGGTCAAGAAACACCACATCGAAGGAGCGCGAACAGAACGTACCTGTTTCTGCTGCACCCGTTATAGCCTCGGCACTATCCTCGTTGCATACCTCAAACGTCGTATCGTCAAGCAAGGCACTAAGATTGTGACGGGCTATCTCACACAGGTGAGACTGCCTCTCCACATAAACGCCATGGCGAAATGCCACAGCCATATAACTGAAGTCGATGCCGAACCCTCCTGTCAGGTCGGCAAGGTTGTTGCGCTCTGCCGCATCGGGCAGCAAAGCCTCTATCACACTTCTCTTGTAGACAGCCGTCTGTTCGCTCGAGCACTGCTCCATGGAGATGCGTGGTGGAAACCATACTCCGTCGCGTGCAGCCCATTCCGGCAGTTTCTTCCTTGCCAGCTGCCATCCCTCTATCTGCTGCAGACACCAGCGCACGTCTACCCCATCTGGCACCTTGGCAAATGCCAACTTACGGACGTCATCGTTGCGATGGGCGAGAACAAACTCTTCGTTGGTCATCCTTGAAAGTTTTTGGGATTGTCAGCCAGCCTGAGTGTTATCAGAGTCACAAACTCTGCGTTGCGGCAAACTCCTTGCTTATGCTATTGTGCTGACTCTGGCACACCTGCGAAGCAAAGGCGCAGCCCGTCTCTACAAGTCTTGTCCATCCTTCCTCCGAAAGACCTCTCAATGCCTCCGAATCAACATTGTCGCGAATGAGCGAGAATACGAAACCTGCATTGAAATTGTCGCCGGCACCTACCGTGCTGACGGTCTTCACCTGAGGTACAGAGAAATCCATTGTCTTCTCGGGTGTGCACACGGTTATTTGCCCCGGACCGCTCGTACAGATGAATATGTCGCAGTACTCCTTTATATGTTTCCTGTAGATGGTTCGGGCATCACGCTCGCCATACATCACCTCAAAGTCGTCGGCCGAACCACGAACTATGGTGCTCTTCCTGAAGTTGTCGATGAGAGTCGGCATCAGTTCTTCCAGTTCGTGAGCGTGCGACTTACGGAAGTTCAGGTCATAATAGACAATGGAACCAGACGCGTTTGCCGCGTTCAGCAGTTTGCTTACCTGAGGACGCGTTCCCTCGGATGCCGCATAGAAGGAACCGAAAAGCATAACATCGTTGCTGTTCATCTCTGGCAGAGGCAGTTCCTCGCCTGCCATCGGCATCGACTTGTAAAACATATAGTCGGCGTCCCCGTTCTCGTCGAGAAACGCCAACGACACGGCACTCTTCTCATTCTGGCGCAGACAGAAGAACTCGGACGACACGCCATTGTCGCGCAAAAAACTTGCAGTGTCCCTTCCCACCTTGTCGTCACCCGTGTAACCGACAAACACGGTCGGTATACCTGTTCTGCCCAAAGATATTATACTATTGAAACAACTTCCGCCTGGCACTGCCGCTACCGGTTGATTGTTCTTGAAAAGAATATCGAGTATTGTCTCGCCTATACCTACTACTTTTCGCATTATGAATGATTATTTGACACAAAATTAGCAAATAGGTGTCTAATAAAGAACATAAACACTAATTTTCAGCATAAAAGATGTACAAAACGGCAACTTTAGACACAATCGAAAAGGAATACGGAAACTTTTTAGTAACTTTGCAGACAATTTAGAATTTTAAATATTATCAATGACATTTAACGAACTCGGACTTTCAGACTCTATTCTGAAAGCCATCGAAGAGGCAGGTTATGTACAACCTATGCCCGTACAGGAAGCAGTGATTCCCTTCCTACTCCATCAGGATCGCGACGTAGTGGCACTTGCTCAAACCGGCACAGGAAAAACAGCAGCATACGGACTGCCCGTACTTCAAAGAATAAACGATTTCATGCAAAGTTCTTCGAAGATGAAGAACAATGACGAGATGAACGGTTACTGGCGCGACGAAAAAAAGGTCAGCAGATTTGTTCAGGCTGTCATACTTGCCCCTACACGAGAACTCTGCCTGCAGATTGCCGACGACCTCGAAGGTTTCAGCAAGCATATGGAAGACCTTCGCATACTTGCCGTATACGGTGGCACCAACATCGAACCACAGATACGTGCACTGAAGCACGGCGTGGACATCATCGTTGCTACACCCGGACGTCTGATAGACCTCATGAACCGTGGTGCCGCTCGTCTCGACAGCTTGCGCTTCATGGTACTTGACGAGGCCGACGAAATGCTCTCTATGGGATTCCAGGAGGACCTCGACACCATTCTCGAGGGTGTTCCCGAGAACCATCGCACACTACTCTTCAGCGCTACCATGAGCCGCGAGATAGAGCGCATTGCAAAAAACTACCTGCGCGACGCAGAAGAGATACAGGTGGGCAGCCGCAACGAGGGTGCCGAGAGCGTGAACCACATCTATTATATGGTGCACGCCAAGGACAAGTACCTGGCACTGAAGCGCGTTGTCGACTATCATCCCAAGATTTACGCCATCATCTTCTGCCGCACACGTATGGAGACACAGGAGGTGGCAGACAACCTTATCCGCGACGGATACAATGCCGACGCACTGCACGGCGACCTTTCGCAGCAACAGCGCGACCTTACCATGCAGAAGTTCCGCCAGCACCGCACCCAACTGCTCGTTGCCACCGACGTAGCTGCACGTGGTCTCGACGTCAACGACCTGACCCACGTCATCAACTACGGTATGCCCGACGACACCGAGAGTTACACTCACCGTTCAGGTCGTACCGGTCGTGCCGGCAAGAAGGGAACCAGCATCTGCATCGTACACTCACGCGAGCGCAGCAAGATAAAACTGGTGGAAAACATCATACAGAAGCAGTTCATCAAGGGCGAACTGCCAAGCGGCAAGGACATCTGCGCCAAGCAACTCTACCGTGTCATCGACGACATCGAGCACGAGGAGGTTGACGAGGAGGAAATTGCAAGTTTCCTGCCCGAGGTGAACCGTCGCTGGGAGTGGCTTGACAAGGAAGACCTCATCAAGCGAGTGCTCAGTCGCGAGTTCGGCCGTTTCCTTCAGTACTATGCCAACGCACCCGAGATAGACCAGGCACCCGACCACTCCAACGATGGCGTGCGCGGCAAGCGCGAACGTGGCAAGCGCACAGCCCAGGCTGGCTACGCACGTCTGTTTGTCACAGTCGGCAAGACCGATGGTGTCTATGCACGCGAGATGATAAAGCTCATCGACAACAATATGGGCGAGAAGATTGAGGTTGGACGCATCGACCTTATGAAGAACTACTCGTTCGTTGAGGTGCTCGAGCAGGATGCCGACCGCGTTATCCGCGCACTGAACGGAGCGAAGGTGAAGGGCAGAATGGTCAAGATAGAGAGAGCAGACGCCACATCTGGCGATGGCGGTAAGAGCGAAGGTTCAAATTCCGGCCGCTCGAAGAAGGCTCCCAACCGTGCCGAGCGCCGTGCACAGGCAAAGGCAGAAGGCAAGATCAAGGAGAACAAGCCTTCGCGCGAGGAGCGTGGCTATACTGCACCACGAGGCAGGAAGACCACCAAGGAGGACTGGATGCAGTTCCTCAATCCAGACATAGCCCCAAAGCGCAACAAGAAGAAAGACTTCGTGGGCGAAGAACCCGACTTCAGCGAAGAGGGATGGGCACGCCGTTTTCCGAAGAAGAAGAAATAATTTTTTATAGGCGTTTACCTAACAAATACAAAAACAAAACTAATATGTTCAAGAGATTTCTATTATTCACATTCGGCATCTCGTTCCTTACATCGGCTATGGCTGACGAGGGAATGTGGGTGCTTCACAAGATTGATGCCCGCACACAGCAGGCAATGCAACAGTTAGGTTTGAAGTTGACTGCAGACGAGCTTTACAACCCCGAGAGCGGCGTGTCGCTGAAGGATGCCGTAGTTGACTTCGGCGACTTCTGTTCGGGTGTTGTTGTAAGTCCCGACGGTCTGGTATTCACCAACCACCACTGCGGTTTCGGTGCCATCCAGGCACTCAGCACAACCGAGGACGACATCCTTCAGAATGGTTTTGTGGCTCACAGTTATGCCGAGGAGCGTCCGGCAGAAGGTCTCTCTGTATTCTTCCTGCAGCGCACCGACGACGTCACTGCACGCGTCAAGGCAGCCAGCGACAGCATCAAGGCGGCGAAAGGTGATTTACCCGAAAGTCACCTGCTGTCTTTTGCCATGGATGTAGTTGACAAAGAGTACAGGGCAGCCAACCCCAACCGTGAGGTTCGCGTACAGTCATTCTGTGGTGGCAGCCAGTTCTTTGTGTCTATATTCAAGGAGTACCGCGACATCCGTCTGGTGTTCACCCCTACACAGAGCCTCGGCAAGTTTGGTGGCGACACCGACAACTGGATGTGGCCTCGCCAGACCAGCGACTTCTCTGTCTTCCGTGTCTATGCCGACAAGGATGGCGAACCTGCCGACTACAGTGCAGACAACCAGCCTCTGCACCCAAAGCGTTGGGCACAGGTCAGTCTGGATGGTTATGCCCCTGGCGACTACTGTATGACCATCGGTTATCCTGGTTCCACCAGCCGCTACCTCAGCAGCTACGGTATCACCGAGCGTATAGAACAGCAGAATGCTCCACGCATCGAGGTTCGCGGCATCAAGCAGGATGTATGGACAAAGTGGATGAAGAGCGAGCGTAGCATAGGCATCAAGTATGCCACCAAGTTTGCCCACTCGAGCAACTACTGGAAGAACAGCATCGGTATGAACAAGGCACTCCAGGAGCTGGGTGTTGTCAAGGAGAAGGAGGAGTTGGAAGAGCGCATCAGCAAGTGGGCTACCCAGGACGAGGATCGTCAGAAGCGTTTCGGTTCGATGCTCCCAACCCTGAAGAACTGCTATGACAAGCGTCAGTCAATCATCCGCAACATCATGTACGCCAGCGAGACAAGAAGCGGTATGGAGATTACCACACTGGCACAACTGGTTGAAAACTTCAGCGTTGCCAACGACAGTGCCTCTGCAACCGACGCCATCAAGGCTATCGAGGAATTCCATAAGGATTACGACGTTCGTGTAGACGAGGAGACAACCATCGCCATGGTCAAGTTGGCTATGGAGAAGATTGACGAGAAGTATCTTCCCGACTTCTGCAAGACCGTCAAGGAACAGTTCAACGGTGACTATGCCGCATACGTTCACGACATCTTCAGCAAGACCGTCATCACCTCTCCCGATGTTCTGCGCAACATTGTTCTCGCCGGCAAAGACATCGAGAAGGATCCTGCCATCCTCTTTGCCAACGACATCTATTCTATCATCAGTGCTATCAATTCGGAACTTGCAAACTTGGGCGATACAGTCAGACACAACGAGAACCTTCTGACTCAGGCTGTCATGGAGATGGATATGGACCAGCCACACTACAGCGACGCCAACTTCTCAATGCGTCTCAGCTATGGTATCATTCAGGACTATACCGCCAACGGTCAGCACTTCCAGTACTATACCAATGCCAAGAGTCTGCTCGACAAGGCTGCCAAGCAGAAAGAGATTGAGGACTATATGCTCGAGGACGACATCATCAGCCTCATCAACAAGGGCGATTTCGGACGTTATGCCGACAAGCGTACAGGCGAGATGCAGCTGTGCTTCCTTTCCAACAACGACATCACCGGCGGCAACTCCGGTTCTCCTATGTTCAACGGAAAGGGCGAACTCATCGGTCTTGCCTTCGACGGCAACTGGGAGGCAATGTCAGGCGACATCAAGTTCGACCCGGCACTGCAGCGTTGTATCGGTGTTGACATCCGTTTCGTGCTCTACCTCATCGACAAATGGGGACACGCTGACAATCTTATCAACGAGCTTCGCCTGAAGTAAGCACACACAGACAGACGATATAATGATGTGACGTCGCGCTGCACACCTGCAGAGCGGCGTCACATTCCTTCAAAGAGGTCGCCCACGAAACCGTCGGCGCTGTTTATCTTGCGGCCGAGGTGCTTGTATGCCAGTTCTGTCACCTCGCGTCCGCGTGGAGTACGCTTGATGAATCCTTCCTTTATGAGGAATGGTTCGTAGACCTCTTCCACAGTACCGCCATCCTCACCGATGGCGGTTGCTATTGTATTGATACCCACCGGACCACCCTTGAACTTGTCGATGATGGTCATCAGTATCTTGTTGTCTATCTCGTCCAGACCGTACTTGTCTATGTTCAGCGCCTCGAGGGCATAGCGTGCTATGGCAATGTCGATGCGTCCGTTGCCCTTCACCTGGGCAAAGTCGCGCACACGGCGCAGGAGGGCGTTGGCAATACGTGGCGTGCCACGGCTGCGACCCGCTATCTCGCCAGCCGCCATGGCATCGATGGGCAGTCCAAGTATGCCAGCCGAACGCTGTATGATGCTGCGCAGTGTCTGCGAGTCGTAATACTCGAGGTGCATGTTGATACCGAAACGAGCACGCAACGGTGCCGTCAGCAGTCCGCTGCGCGTAGTGGCACCCACCAGCGTGAACGGAGCCAGGTCAATCTGTATGCTTCTCGCCGACGGACCCTTGTCTATCATGATGTCTATGCGATAGTCCTCCATTGCCGAGTAGAGATACTCCTCTACCACAGGCGACAGGCGGTGAATCTCGTCTATGAAGAGTACATCATTGGGTTCGAGCGAGGTCAGTATACCTGCCAGGTCACCCGGTTTGTCGAGCACCGGACCGCTGGTCAGTTTGAAACCGACGCCCAGTTCGTTGGCTATGATGTTGCTCAACGTTGTCTTGCCGAGTCCCGGAGGTCCGTGCAGCAGAGTGTGGTCGAGCGGCTCGCCTCTGTACTTTGCCGCCTCAACGAATATCCTGAGGTTCTCCACAACCTTCTGCTGACCCGAGAAATCCTCAAAGTGCAATGGGCGCAGAGCGTTTTCGAAGTCCTTTTCGCGCTGCGCTCCCTGTTGTCTTATGTCGAAATTACCTTCCATAGTGCACAAAGATACAAAATAAATCAGGAATGAAATATTAAGAGGTGAGTTTTATTTCTTTTATTCGACACTTTTTTGTAATTTTGCGTGTCTTTCTGCCCTGCCGGCTTGCTGACACTGCTTAGAGAAACATCGGACACATAACTCTCCATCCAAAAACAATTCAGCAAATGGTACTCAACTACATCTGGATAGCGTTCTTTCTGGTTGCACTACTTGTGGCAGCCTTCAGGCTCATCGTCATGGGCGACGTCGACACCTTCCCAGCCATCATGAACTCTACGTTCGACTCGGCAAAGACTGCCTTCGACATCTCGCTCGGACTTACAGGTGTGCTCTCGCTTTGGATGGGCATCATGAAGATTGGCGAGAAAGGCGGACTCGTCAACGCCATTGCGCGATGGCTCACACCGCTCTTCATCCGCCTCTTCCCGGAGATACCCAAAGGCCATCCTGTCTTCGGACACATATTCATGAATCTCAGTGCCAACATGCTGGGACTGGACAATGCCGCCACCCCACTCGGACTGAAGGCCATGGAGGACATGCAGACACTGAACCGACAGAAGAACGAGGAACTGGCACGACGCAATTGGCTGAGCCAGGAGAAACTGGAGGAGATGAACCAGACGGCTTCCAACTCCATGATTATGTTCCTTGTGCTGAACACCAGTGGCCTGACCCTCATTCCCGTCAGCATCCTTGTCTACCGGGCACAGATGGGTGCGGCACAACCCACCGACGTCTTCATCCCCATACTCATCGCCACCCTTGCCGCTACCATAGCAGGCATACTCATCACCAGCGCATACCAGCGCATCAATCTGCTCAACCTGCCTGTCATGCTGCTCATGGGAGGCATGTGTCTGCTGGTGTCGGGTATGATGTGGATGGCACAGGTACTCGATCGCGAAACGATGAACACCGGCAGCACGCTGGTTGCCAACATACTACTGTTCCTCATTATCTGCGGATTCATCCTGGCGGGTGTGCGCAAGAAGGTGAACGTCTACGACGCCTTCATCGAGGGAGCGAAGGGCGGATTTGAGACTGCCGTGCGCATCATCCCCTACCTGGTTGCCATACTGGTCGGCATAGGCGTGTTCCGAGCTTCAGGAGCGATGGATGCTCTGATAGGTGGTGTGAGATGGTGCTTTGAGACAGTAGGCATCAACGCCTCGTTCATCGAGGCACTGCCGACAGCTCTCATGAAACCGCTCAGTGGAAGTGGCGCCAGGGGCATGATGGTCGACACCATGACCACCTACGGTGCCGACTCGTTCGCCGGCCGTCTGTCGTGCATCTTCCAGGGTGCCACCGACACTACGTTCTACATCCTTGCCGTCTACTTCGGTTCGGTAGGCATCAGGAACACCCGCCATGCCGTCGCAGCCGGTCTGCTGACAGACTTGGTCGGAATACTTGCAGCCATCGGTGTGGCATACATTTTCTTCGGTTAAAATAAAGATATAAGAAATGGCAAATATGAAATCATTGGCCAAGGACACGGCCATCTACGGACTTTCAAGCATTCTGGGACGATTCCTGAACTACTGCCTGGTGCCCCTCTACACACACTGCATGCCCAAGGAGTCGGGCGACTATGGCATATCGACCAATATGTACGCCTACACCGCACTTATCCTCGTCATACTCACCTTCGGCATGGAGACCACCGTCTTCCGCTTCGCCAACAAGGACGAGTACAAGCCCGACACGGTCTTCTCTACCGCCTTCGTGTGGGTATTCGGACTGAGCGCCCTGTTCATGACGGCTATGTTCTGCTTCATCACCCCCATTGCCGACGTGCTGAAATATTCCGACCACCACGAATATCTGCTCATGATGGCTGCCGTAGTCACGCTCGATGCCATCCAGGCTCTGCCATTCTCCTTCCTGCGGTTCCAGAAGCGTCCGTTGAAGTTCGCCACGCTGAAGATGCTCTTCATCGTCTTCAACATAGCACTCAACTGCCTGTACTTCCTCGTGCTGGGCAAGACAGAGGTTTATTATATCTTCCTCATCAACCTGTGGTGCACCAGTGCCATTACCGTCTTCTTCATACCCGACTTCCTGCACATCAAGTGGCACTTCGACGGTCGCCTGATGCTTCGCATGCTGGGTTATTCGTGGCCGTTGCTCATCCTTGGCATTGCCGGCATACTCAACCAGACTTTCGACAAGATGGCTTATCCACTGGTGGCTGACCCCGCCGATGCCACGCAGCAGCTGGGCATCTATGGTGCCTGTGTCAAGATAGCCATGATAATGGCAATGATAACACAGGCGTTCCGCTACGCATACGAACCATTGGTGTTCAGCATAGCAAAGGACAAGGACAGCAAGGAGACATACGCCCTGGGCATGAAGTACTTCCTCATTTTCACGCTTCTGGCATTCCTGTGCGTCATGGGTTATCTCGACATATTGAAACTCATCATCGGCAACGGCTATCGCGAGGGCTTGCGCGTGGTGCCTATCGTCATGGCTGCCGAGATTATGATGGGTGTCTACTTCAACCTGTCGTTCTGGTACAAACTGATAGACAAGACCATCTACGGAGCTTGGTTCTCCCTGGCTGGCTGTACCGTACTGGTGGCAGTCAACATTCTCTTCATCCCCGAATACGGCTATATGGCATGTGCGTGGGGAGGCGTTGCCGGTTATGGAACAGCCATGGTTCTCAGTTACATGGTAGGTCAGAGAAAGAACCCCATAGCATATCCCATGAAGAGTATTATGGCATACGTCGGCATCACCGCCCTCTTCTTTGCCATCATGCAGTATGTCCCTTCCGGATGGCCTCTGTGGTGCCGGCTTGGCATCAACACCCTGCTCATCATCCTGTTCGTAGCGCATATCATATACCACGACATGCCCCTCAGGTCGCTGCCCGTAGTAGGAAAGTTTTTCAGATAGACCGATTATTAACCTACATTTTAGCGATTTACAATTTATCGAGTCTGGCATATCCTTTAATCATCAGCCACAGGCAAACGGAGCTAATTTCTCCTTTTACGGTAGCGAGCGCAAGGCCAAACACGCATTTTATTACGTAATTATAAAAATAAAAACACCAAATCGATGTACATTTGGAATAAATGTTGTATATTTGCACCGCAAAAACTATAGAGAGAAATAACCTGATACATATCACCAAGGTTAAAAAGATAAAAAAAACAGGAAAATCAACTTTTCACGATGAAGAGACTTATACTCGCTTTGTTACTCGTTCTTCCACTCACAGCGTCTGCCTACGATGCTGTGGTTAACGGTATTTTCTACAACCTGAACAAAGACAACAATACTGCATCGGTAACATACAGACCAGCGGGACACTCTTATTCCGGTGTAATCACCATTCCTTCCACATTTGTGTTCAACGGAGTGGAGCGCACCGTCACCAGCGTTGACAAGAACGCCTTCAGAGACTGCTACGAGTTGTCGGAGATCATCTTGCCCAACTCTATCGTCTCTATCGGTAACAACGCATTCTCTGGCTGCAGTGGCCTGCACGGCAACATCGACCTCAGCAACCTCTCGCTCGAGACCATCGGCGACGCTGTGTTCAAGGACTGCGAGAACGCCACAAGCATAGAGCTGCCCAACACCGTCACCTCTATCGGTGACTCGGCATTCTACAACTGCGTAAGTCTCACCAGTCAGCCATTGCCCGACGGCGTGACGAAGATCGGTGCCTACGCTTTCAACAACTGTCACAACCTGCAGGCTCTCAGCGTGCCAAGCAACGTAGAGCGCCTCGAGGCTGGCATGTTCAACGGATGCGACAATATGCAGTCCATCACACTTCACGAGGGACTCACAGCCATCGGCGACGAGGCTTTCGTAGGATGTCCTGAACTGAGTAGCATCATCATCCCAAGCACAGTCAAGACCATCGGATACCGTGCGTTCTACAAGAACAGAGAACTTACCAAGATTATCATTCCCGAGAGTGTGATGCAGATCTACGACGAGGCATTCTCTGGTTGCTCTAAGTTGATGGAGGTTGAGATTTCACGCTCTACACGCGTCGGAGCAAAGGTGTTCCACGACTGTCCATTCCAGAACTCTAAGAATATAGAGAAACTGTAATCGTTGAACAGACAACCGCAGACTCAAGAACAGACAAACAGTCAAACGCAAAAACACCGAAAGGTTTTCAATAAAAGACAATAAAAGACAAACAAAGGCTACCCGATTGGGTGGCCTTTTGTTGTTTGTAAGACGCTAACACTGCTTTTCTCCGAAGCTGCTACTGCTTTCGGAAAAAGCTGCTACTGCTTTTGGAAAAAGCTGCAGCAGCTTTTGGTTGAAGGTGTATATACCCTTATAGCAATGGCGTGCCAACCATCGTGGTCAGCACGCCATTTTGTCTGTTATGCATCCGAAGAATATCCTTCAATGAAGACATGTCTTCTGTTTCTTTTATTAAATATTGACTGCTGTGGGTCCGGTGGTCACGCTTTACGGCGCCTGCAGGCGCCCGTGACCTCCTGTTCTTTCTCTGATAAATAATGTTTTTGTATGTTTGTGTGCGTTTGTGGTTCAATAAAACCAAACTTTGCACGCAAAGTTAGTCAATAAAACTGAAACGGAGAAAGAAATTTACGACTAAATAATGATGTCTCCGCAAACAGGCAGGATAATGTATATACTGCGTTTGCGGAGACAGTTGTTGAATATTATTGATTCTTATCTTGTCCTCGAGACTATTTCAGCTTCATCGTCTTGTAGCCTCCGCTGAACATAAACTGATTGACGTAAGTCACCGTGAGTCCATTATACACTGCCTTCTGCATGAACGTGG
>CAMAFX010000022.1 GCA_945833925.1 uncultured Prevotellaceae bacterium | reverse complement strand
GATGTGGGTTTAACGACTATTCTAACTTTGTGCGGACATTCAAGAACACCTACGGGGTCACGCCTACAGACTACAGACGGGGTAATGCCGGAAAATTGTAAGACCTGACATAGTCGCCTTGACCGTACTAATTTGCGCCAAGTCGTAACAGCAAAAGCCGTCCCGGCTGAGGGTTGGCAGGTTGTATGTTTTTGTGCGTTTGTGGTGAATCCATCAGTATCTACTCCCTCCCCTTTCGAGGGAGGGCAAGGGGAGAGGGGGCTATTCTATTCTAATCGTAGATAAGAGTGGTGATGTTCTGTGGGTTGAACAGTTGGCGAGCAGTGTCGAAGAGTTCTTCGCGTGTCAGTGCTTTTACTTTTTGGCAGAGTTCCTGACAGGTGAGAGTCTGGTTGTAGTGCAGGTAGCGCTTCGCCATGCCTATGGCAACATTCTCGAACGAGTCGAACGAGATGCCTATCTGCCCCACCAGCTGTCGCTTGGCTGCCGAGAGTGCTGACTCGGACAGCGGACTGTCGGTGAGGCGCTGCAGTTCGCGCATCACAAGTCGCTGGCATCGCTTCACATCGTGAGGGTCGCAACCGAAATACACGCTCCACAGTCCCGTGTCAGTATAGGCTGTCGAACTGCTCTCTACCGTGTAGACCAGTCCGTTGCGTTCGCGCAGTGCCAGGTTCAGCCGGCTGTTCATTCCCGGACCTCCCAGGATATTGTTGAGCAAGTACAGATGCAGATGGCGAGGATCTGTGGCAGAGAACGAAGGCATTCCCATCATGACGTGAGCCTGATGCGTAGACATGTCCACCTCCCTCGTCTCAGCCCTCTCCGACATGCCGGCAAGAGGTGCCACGCGTGGTAGAGCCTTATTGCTGATATTGTCAAGCGACAAGACATCCGGGAAGCGTACGCCCGCATTGACCATAGCAAGAGCCTTCTTCACCTCACGCACGACGGTCTTCATGGGAACGTTGCCGTAGACGAAGAGCACCATGCGGTCGGGCGTGTACATACGCGACACGAAACGCTGTATGTTCTCGCTCCTCATGCTGCGCAGCCCGTCGGCATCGCCCAGGATGTTGTGGCCGAGGGCGTGTCCGCTGAACACCATATTCTCGAATTCATCGTAGATGAGTTCAGACGGACTGTCGTTGTAGCTTTCAATCTCGTCGATGACCACCTCCACCTCCTTGTCCATCTCGTGCTGAGGATAGGTGCTGTTGAAGACCACATCGACGAGCAGGTCGATGGCGCGAGAGAAGTGCGGACGCAGGAAAGTGGTGTAGTATACCGTCTCCTCCTTGCCGGTGAAAGCGTTAAGGTCGCCGCCCACCGACTCCATCCTGTTCAGGATGTGCCATGCCCTGCGGCGCGTCGTACCCTTGAAGGTAAGGTGCTCGGTGAAGTGTGCCATGCCGAACTCATCCGGCTGTTCGTCGCGTGTTCCGGCATCCACCGCTATGCCGCAATATACCACGTCGGTGGCAGACGGCGAGCAGATGATGCGTAGTCCGTTGTCCAATGTATGTGTTTCCATTATTTTCAGATTTCTCCCTATGTGTTTATGCCGTGGTGTGACGTTTTTGTACGCAACACGTAGTCAACATTAGTTAGATAGTCGATGATTATATCTTGCAAAGGTAATCAATTTTGAGTATTTTGTCATATTGGCAACTTAGAAAAGACAATTTATTTTGCTCTTCCCGCAAGATATTTGTAATTTTGCCGAAAATTAAACGACTAATGAAGTTAAGCGAATTAGAAATAGGATATAGTGCAACCGTCGAGCATGTCGGCGGCGAGGGTGCACTGCGCCAGCATCTGCTGGACATGGGACTGATACCCGGCACCCGGGTCAGGATGATGCAGTACGCACCTATGGGCGACCCCATACAGGTTCAGTTGTACGGTTACGAACTGACGATAAGAAAAGACGATGCTGCCAACATAGAGATAACGAACCAGAGTAAGCAAGCACATACGTCACAGGAGGGCAAGGCAACAATTCTGGAAAACGTCGAACTGCTCGACAAACCAGAGATTCCGCATCCGCGATACGGAGAGGATGGCGACCCGCGCCACACACACCACGCCAAGAAGAGAACGCTCTCCTTTGCACTGGTGGGCAACCAGAACTGCGGAAAGACGACACTCTTCAACCAGCTTACCGGAGCCAAACAGCATGTGGGCAACTTCCCCGGTGTCACCGTCGACCGCAAGGACGGCCACGTCAAGGGGCATCCCCACAGCATCATCACCGACCTGCCCGGCATCTACTCGCTCAGTCCCTACACGAGCGAGGAAGTCGTGTCGCGCCAGTTCATCCTCGACGAGAAACCAGACTGCATCATCAACATCGTCGACGCCACCAACATCGAGCGAAACCTCTACCTGACGATGCAGCTCATCGAACTGAACGTGCCCGTCGTCGTGGCGCTCAACATGATGGACGAGGTGGAGAACAACGGCGGCACCATCCGAATCAACGAGATGGAGTCGATGCTCGGCGTGCCCGTCATCGCCATCTCTGCAATGAAGAACGAGGGTGTGGAGGAACTGATAAAGCACGCCGTGCACATAGCGCGCTACAACGAGCATCCCACAAAACAGGACTTCTGCGAACCGGACGACCACGGAGGCGCCGTGCACCGCTGCGTCCATGCCATCATGCACCTCATCGAGGACCACGCCCAGGAGGCAGGCATACCCATCCGCTTTGCAGCCAACAAGCTTATCGAGGGCGACTCGCTGGTGCAGGAGGCACTGAAGCTCAGCGTCAACGAGCAGGAGACCGTGCGCCACATCCTCCGCCAGATGGAGGAGGAACGCGGCATAGACTGCGCCGCCGCCATGGCAGAGATGCGCTTCAGCTTCATACAGAAGGTGAGCGAGCACACCGTGGTCAAACCACGCGAGAGCAAGGAGCACAGGAAGAGCAGACACATAGACCGCATACTGACGGGCAGATGGACAGCGCTGCCATCATTCCTGCTTACCATGAGCTTCATGTTCTGGATAACATTCGACGCCGTGGGAGGCACCCTGCAGGACTGGATGGACGATGGAATCGGTACATTCGGCGAATGGCTACGCACCGTGTTCGACAACTGGAACATCAATCCGTGGGTCAGCTCGCTCATCCTCGACGGAGCATGGGCAGGCGTGGGCAGCGTACTCACGTTCATCCCCATCATCCTCTGCCTGTTCTTCTTCCTGAGTATGCTTGAAGACAGCGGCTATATGGCACGCATAGCCTTCGTCACCGACTCTCTGCTGCGCAAGATAGGACTGTCGGGGCGCAGCATCGTGCCCATGCTGATAGGTTTCGGCTGTTCGGTTCCGAGCATCATGGCAACGCGAACACTGCCCAGTGAACGCGACCGCAAACTGACCATCATGCTAACCCCCTTCATGAGTTGCACAGCCAAGATTGCCATCTTCGGCTTCATTGCCGAACCCTTCTTCGGCAACAAGACATGGCTTGTGATGGTGGCTTTGTATCTGATAGGCATAATGGTGGGAATCATCGTGGCGCTCCTTGCCAAGGCGTTTGCCTTCAAGGGCGAGGCTGTACCCTTCGTCATGGAACTGCCCAACTACCGATGGCCGGGCAGAAAGAACGTCACGCACCTGCTCTGGGACAAGAGCAAGGACTTCCTGCAGAAGGCATTCACCATCATCTTCCTCGCCACCATAACCATCTGGTGCCTGCAACACTTCGACTTCCACTTCAACCTGCTACAGGACGAGCAGGTGGAGCAGTCCATACTGGCACGCACAGCCGGCATCATAGCACCCGTGCTCAAGCCATTGGGCTTCGGCAACTGGCAGACCACCACGGCTCTCGTCTCTGGTTTCCTTGCCAAGGAGAACGTGTGCGCCATCATGGAACAAGTGTACGGAGGCGCCGAGATGCTGCCACAGTTCTTCAGCGCCGGAACGGCATTCGCACTGCTGGTGTTCTGCCTGCTCTACACACCCTGCGTGGCTGCCATAGCAACGATGAAGAGGGAACTGGGTGCCAAGTGGGCTGTCGGTGTAGTGGTAGGTCAGTGTGCCGTGGCATGGCTCTGCGCTCTGATTGTCGCGATATGTTTATAGCCCCCCTAACCCCCGAGGGGGAATAGGTGTAGAAAGAAAATATTTGGAAGGACATTCAAAGTAAACGCACGTACATACCCGAGGGGGAATAAGTATCGTTAATAATATTGATCAACAATGAACATACAGAGTATAATCGTACTTGGTATAGTAATCGTCCTTGCTGGATGCGCACTGTACTACTACATAAAGCACAACTGCCACAGCAAAGGCTGCGGCAGCTGTACATGCGACTGTGCATTGTCGTCCGTATGCTCTAAGCATAAGAGATAAATAAAAAAACCTCGTTGTATGCGAGGTTTTTTACATTGTTTCCTTTTCTTTCTTACTTGTTTCGTTACCGGAGATGATGCGTCGCGCACCGACGTATCGTGCTTTGTAGTACGCCTCCTTCGAGTCGTCTACGCCAACGCCCTTGCTGCGCGCATGAACAAACTTGAACGACTTGTCCTCGGGACTGACCTCGGTGACGATGCCAACGTGACCAACGCCACGGCCTCTCGTCCCGGTGAAGAATACCAGATCGCCAACCTGAAGGTCAGACTTGTTCTTGATATCCTTGCCCTGAGTGAACTGACTGCGCGAACTGCGCAACAAGTCTATGTTGTTCTTCTTGTACACGAAACTTGTGAAGCCAGAACAGTCGAAGCCCTTTGTCGAACTGCTACCTCTGCGATAGGGAACACCTATGTACTGCATGGCAGTCTTGACAATGGCCTTGCCATCTACATCGTCCTTCTCTGTCTGTGCAACGGTATCTGCCACGCTGAATGGCAGAAAAGACATTGCCAAAGTTGATAGTATTTTTGTGTATAGCTTCATAATCGGCTGCAAAGGTAGGCAAAAAAAACGGTTTATACAAGTTATTGCACTCAATTTAAGAGTTTTTTGCAACTTGAACGGCTTATTGGCACCACCGAACTGCATTTATGCACAACTTATTCATAAAGTTCCTTAAAATGTATTGTGTTACGAAAGAATTGAGTACCTTTGCAGGAAAATTTCAAGCCCTCGCTCGCAGAGGGTGCGACGAAAAGGAATTCAAATGAGTACGGTGATTTATCAGTCTCCTATTTTCGGTCCGGTGCACAGCCGCAGACTCGGAGTGTCATTAGGTATCAATCTCCTGCCGGGAGACGGCAAGGTCTGTTCGTTCGACTGTGTATATTGCGAATGTGGATTCAACGCGCCACACCGCGCACACCAGCCTCTGCCCACATGCGAAGAGGTGTGCAGCAAACTGGAAGAGCGCCTCAGGGACATGACCGAGAACGGTCCGAAGCCCGACGTCCTGACCTTTGCCGGCAACGGAGAGCCAACCGTACATCCCGATTTCGCAAACATCGTGAAGGGTGTGTCTGCCCTCCGCGACAAGTATTTCCCCAACGCACAACTGAGCATACTGAGCAACGGAACACGTGTGTCCAACAAGGACGTGCGCGATGCCCTGCTGATGTTTGATAATGCCATACTGAAACTCGACACCGTCTCCGCCGACTACATCAACCTGGTCGACCAGCCGTGCGGACACTACTGCGTGGAGGACCAGATACACTACTTTGCCGAACTTGGCAAGAAGATTATCATCCAGACCATGTTCATGAAGGGCGTACACGAGGGAAAAGACGTGGACAACTGCAGGGAGGAGTACATACAGCCATGGCTCGACGCACTGGTGCGCATCAACCCACGCAAGGTGATGATATACACCATCGACCGTGAGACACCGTCGCCCCTGCTTGAAAAAGCGACTAAAGAGGAGCTGGATTCCATCGGCGAGAGAGTAAGGACTCTGGGAATAGAATGTTCGGTAAGTTACTAAAAGCCCCCAAACCATGAGGATGGTCCCCCTAACCCCCGAGGGGGAATAAGTAAAGAGAAAAAAAGAAGAGAATGAAGAAAAGCGTTTTCGGCATATTGTTGATGATGGAGGGACTGTTCGTCCTGTCTGCCCTTCTCGTATCGCTGTACTATTTCGTTACGGAAGGCGAGGACGACTGGTGGAGCCTTGCCCTGACAGCCGTTATTTGCTTTGGTGTGGGTGGAGTGTCGAAACTCATGGTGCGGCAGGACAAGGACACACGCATGTCGAGGGCAGACAGTTTTCTGATCGTAGCACTGTCGTGGGTGGTTTTCTCTGCTATCGGCATGATACCGTATATAGCTTACCTGAGACTTGACCCCGCAAGTGCATTCTTCGAGGCTATGAGCGGTTTCACCACCACCGGTGCCACAGTGCTCAGCGGACTGGACACGATGCCGCACGGCATACTCTTCTGGCGCGCACTGACACAGTGGATGGGCGGTCTGGGTATCGTCGTCTTCTCGTTTGCCCTCATACCCGTCTACGACCTCAAGAACAGCAATATCTTCTCTGCCGAGGTCACGGGACTGGGACTTGACAAGCTGCGTCCCAAGATTGGCAGTACGGCACGCCGTCTGCTCATCATATACATAATCCTGACAGGAATGTGCGCCACGGCATACTGGCTTGGTCCGATGAACTTCTACGACGCCCTGTGCCACTCACTGACAACCATAGCGACAGGCGGATTCAGCACCCACGATCAGAGCATTGCCTACTTCGACAGTTCGTACATCGAATGGACGGCTTCGGCTTTCATGCTGGCAGCCAGCGTCAACTTCTCGCTTTACTACTACCTGAGCGTACGACGCCCGAAGGTGATGTTCAGGAACGAGGAGATGCTGGTATTCTTCGGCATTGTCATCTTCAGCATAACATTCTTTGTGGGCTTGTTCTACTACGCTCCTGTTCTACCAGGCTCCGAACAGACCATTCCCCAGCAGGGATGGGAGACAGTGCGCACGGCTGTCTTCCACGTGTCTACAATTATCTCGAGTACCGGATTTGCCGGCAAATACTGCGATTATGTGGCGTGGGGAGGCGTGTTCAGCATGCTGACCGTAGCAATTATGGCAATAGGTGCCTGTGCCGGCAGTACGGGTGGCGGTATAAAGGTGGTGCGCATCATAGTATGTGCCAAGAGTGTGATGAAGGAATTCCTGCTGCAGCTGCACCCGAGAGCGGTGAAGCACATCAAGGTGTCGGGAATAGTGGTCGAGGACGCCCGCGTGAGACGCGCCCTGGCATTTATCTTCATATATATAATAATGGTAATAGCCGGAATGCTTGTCTTCGGACTGCTCGGACTGGATGCAGAGACGAGTATCGGCAGCTGTATATCGATGCTGAGCAACGTAGGACCGGGCACCGGTTCGGCGGGCCCGACGAGCAACTTCATGCACGTACACCCGATAGGCAAGTGCATAATGAGTTTCTACATGCTCGTGGGACGTCTGGAGATATACACTGTACTGTTCCTGTTCATGCCTTCGTTCTGGACCGACAGGAAATAGAGAAGCGGAAAGTGATGTGTTAAGAGAACAATGAGGAACCTGCTTACGATAATTGCTTTACTGGGATGTGCATACACGATGGCGTATGCACAGCAGACCTCTGACGTGGTGCCCGCAGACCTCAACTCGATGATGGAGAACAGAGGTGCGGCAAGCGTGAACGAGTCGCGCAGTCTGGTCAACCTGCAGTTCTTCCGCTACAATGAGCCGGAGATGTACGAGGGCGAGGAGATGTGGGTATACCTGATGCCCGAACTGCCCGTCTTCCCTCCCATGAAGTTCAAGAACGAGAAGCAGCGACTGAAATGGAACAAGATGGTGAACAACATAAAGCGCGTACTGCCACTGGCACAGGAGGTGAAGCTGATTATCGGGGAGACATACCAGGTGTTGCAGACAATGCCTACGGAAAAGGAGAAGAACGCGCACATAAAGGCTGTGGAGAAGGACATAAAGCGACAGTTCACACCCGAGATGAAGAGGCTTACCTACTCGCAGGGCAAACTGCTGATAAAGCTGGTGGACAGAGAATGTAACCAGTCGAGCTACGAGATAGTGAAGGCGTTTCTCGGACCGACAAGAGCTGCCTTCTACCAGGTCTTCGCATGGTCGTTCGGAGCAAGCCTGAAGAAGGACTACCGACCCGAGGACGACGACAAGCTCATTGAACGCATCGTTCTGCAAATCGAGGCTGGACAATTGTAACCGGCATTATTCAAAACAAGGAATTTCGCGATGAATATGCTGAAAATGATATGGCGATGGATGTGTGTGCCTTTCAATTTGATTGGAAGACTCACGGTGTTCATGCTCATTCTGCCTATACGTTTCTACCAGAAATGTATCTCGCCACTGACACCGCCAGCGTGCCGTTTCACACCCACGTGCAGCCAGTATGCCATCGAGGCACTGCGCAAGCACGGACCCATCAAGGGACTGGCACTTGCCATCTGGCGCATACTGAGATGCAACCCCTGGGGAGGCAGCGGATACGATCCCGTGCCTTGATTATTGAAACCACAAGGCTTGTTGAAGAGGATAATGTGTACGAGAAAATATATTTTCTCGCACTGAAAACAAATTTTTTTTCGCACCGAAAAAATATTTTTTTCGCACCGAAAAAAAATTTTTGCTTTGCAAGACAAATGGAACAGTGCTTGGAGAATTAACCAAAAACACACAAAAACATACAAAAATATTTCTTGTCAAGTCAGAGCACACCTTATAGGAATGTAGACAAAGTGATATGAGTTTTTTTTTGTATTTGTGTGTGTGCTTGTGTGTGTTTGTGTGCGTTTTTTTGTGTGTTTGTGTGCGTTTTCGGTTAAAATATAACCACACCACCAGGACTAACCCTCGACGTCTGCGCCATACCGACCAGCCATCGCATGCTCTTCGGCAATGCGATAGAGCAGTTTCTGTACCTTGGCGGTAATGACATCGGTGGGAAAATGTTCGCTGCTGAGCCACACAAAGGCAACGGCAAGATGCTCGCCTTCGGGAAGGCGACTCAACAGGATGTCCTTGTTCAGACGATACGCCTCGCGCAACTGTCGCTTCACGCGGTTGCGGTCGACAGCATGCTTGAAGCGTCGCTTCGACACCGAAATGAGCAGCTGCACCGCAGGAACACCATCTGCCTGTTCGTCAACGGGCATAAAGACAGCCCTTATCGGATAGGCGGACATCGACTTGTGTCCGCCTTCGAAAAGGGCTTCTATGAGTTTCTTGCTACACAGACGCTCCGACTTGTGAAAAGTGTGTCTTACCAAAGTGTAGCGCGATTAATTATTTGTTTACCTTACCGATAAAGTCATCGAGTGCTGCTGTGATGCTTGGGAACTGGGGCGATGGAGCCTCAACGTCGACACGAAGTCCGGCCTCCTTGGCTGCCTTGGCTGTGGCTGGGCCGAACGTGGCAATGGCAATCTCCTTCTGCTCGAAATCAGGAAAATTCTTCTTGAGTGACGAAATACCGCTTGGGCTGAAGAAGACAAGCATGTCGTAGTCGAAAGCCTCATCGGGAGTGAAGTCGTTGCTGACGGTGCGATACATGGTACACTCCTTGTGAACGAGTTTCTTTGACTCCATCATGTTTGCTATCTCGTCGTTGTGCACATCGCTCAGCGGTACGAGGTACTTCTCGGTCTTGTGCTTCACCATCGATGGGAGAACATCGCTGATCTTGCCCGTCTGTCCGAAGAATACCTTGCGCTTGCGGTACTGGACGTACTTCTGAATGTAGAGAGCCACGGTCTCGGTGATGCAGAAATACTTCATATCCTCAGGTACGGTGAGACGCATCTCCTTGCAAAGCTGGAAGAAACGGTCTATGGCATGTCGGCTGGTAAAAATAACCGCAGTGTAATCAAGAATGTTCACGTGCTGCTGACGGAACTCCTTGGCTGTCAGTCCCTCTACCTTGATAAACGGACGGAAATTCAACTCAACTCCATACTTGGTTACTAAGTCGAAATAAGGAGACTTGGGCGAACTCGGCTGAGGTTGCGATACGAGAATCTTCTTTACCATATAAATGTTCAATTATTTTACAATCAAATATGCACTGAAAACCTGCAGGATTTTCCAGAAACCCAGCAAAGGTATCATTTCAAGCGTGCAAAGGTACGCAATTAAATGCAAAACGCCATATGTTTTTCCGAAAAAGATGCGAAAACTATGATAGAACAGAAATATTCGCGTTAATGCGTAAGTACCAATCACCAGTTTAAAGCACAAATCGATGTCGCACGCCGTGTTGATGCAGCAAAGTGTTACGAGCATGAACGAAACACTCTCCACTGTAAGAATAAATGAAAAACCGCTATTCCACATACGTATGTCAGATTTGCGGAAAAAGACCCAGTTTGTGAAGACGTAGAGCAACCATCTGAGCAGATAAAAAGCGACGAACAGCGCTATGCATACGCCAAGTATCGGCTCGGGTCGCCACACCCCCACCCCGACATCGTAGCGCGAGAGAAGAAAAGCAAAAAGCAGTATGCCATTGGAAAGGCAGAGTGCAAGCGAGAGGAACAGAGGCGTGTATGTCTCGGCAGGCGTGTGCACCTTGACCTGTTTTGCCAGACTTGTGGAGGGAAAGAGGAAGCGGTGGAGTATGGTTCTGAGATACTGACGCGAAGTGGTGAGAAGCAGCACCATGATAAGAAAGCATACGAAGACGAGCGCCATGACGACATTGTCGCGGTTCAGGGCGTATGCAAGAGGTGTGCCGAACCGGTGCATCAGGTGGAACATCGGCGTAGGTGCCTCGAGCGTGTCGCCGAAGATGGTCAGCGGAAACTCGCCAATCTGAACGGTATCAGCCGTAGCATTGACCTCTATGGTGTCGCTAACTATACAGACAAAACTGTCGACGGGTTGCATCTTCTATTCCTTGTTTTATATGGCAGCAAAGCGACGAACGCTGCTGTCCCACTGGGGCGTGGTGAGAAGAAGCTCTACCGCCTGCTCGGGGGTGGCGGCAACGCGCCAGATGTCGAGATGCTGCCTGCGCATGAAGTTATGTTCGGACGCACTCTCGAGCATCCTGAGGAGAGGGTCGTAGTAACCGTTGGTATTGAGGATGACGATGGGGTTGAGATAGAGACCCAGCTGCTTCCATGTTATTATCTCCAGAAGCTCCTCCATCGTTCCGCATCCGCCGGGCAGTGCCACGGCACCGTCGGAGAGACGTGCCATGGTCTGCTTGCGTGTATGCATGTCGGGTACCTCGATGAGTTCGGTCATGCCCGTATGATGCCAGTTCTGCTCTATCATGAAGGTGGGAATGACGCCGACTGCCTTGCCGCCTGCCAGCAGGCAAGCATCGGCAGATGCCTGCATCAGTCCCATGTTGCCAGCACCGTTGACCAGTTGCAGACCGTGCTCGGCAAGACATTTTCCCAACTGACGTGCCGCCTCGAAGAAAGCCTCGTCAATCTGCGTGCTGGAAGCCGCATAAACAGCAATGCTCTTCATATCCCGACTGTCCCGCTTGCCATTAAAGGCCGAACGCCTTCTTTATCTTCTCAACATAGTCGAGCTTCTCCCAAGTGAAGAGTTCGACCTCAATCTCGATGTCGCTGACAGTGTTGTAAGCGCTGTGGTAGCACTTCTTGACAATCTGTGGCTGACGACCCATGTGACCGTATGCGGCTGTCTCCTCGTAGATGGGCATACGCAGTTTCAGACGGTCCTCGATGGCACGTGGAGTCAGCGAGAAGATGGTAGGAATGAGGCGTGCTATCTCGCCGTCGCTCATATTGACCTTGCTTCTGCCATAAGTGTCTACATAGATGCTGACGGGTTCTGCCACACCGATGGCATAGCTGAGCTGTACGAGCATCTCGTCGGCTACTCCTGCAGCCACCATATTCTTGGCGATGTGACGTGCTGCGTATGCTGCAGAACGGTCTACCTTTGAGGGGTCCTTGCCACTGAATGCACCACCACCGTGAGCACCCTTGCCACCGTAGGTGTCGACGATAATCTTGCGGCCTGTAAGACCGGTGTCTCCGTGAGGACCGCCGATGACGAACTTGCCGGTGGGGTTGACGTGGTAGATTATCTTGTCGTCGCTGAACAATGCCCTGATGGCTGGATTTTGAATCCCGTCCATGACACGTGGAACGAGTATAGTGCGGACGTCGTGCTCTATCTGCTGCTGCATCTGGCGGTCTGCCTCCTGCTGAGCCTCTGGCGTAGCGTCGGCAGGCAGAATGAACTCGTCGTGCTGTGTGCTGACCACAATAGTGTCGATGCATACAGGCTGACCCTCGTCGTTATACTCGATGGTAACCTGGCTCTTCGAGTCCGGACGCAGGTAGGTCATCTGTCTGCCCTCCTTGCGGATGTCTGCGAGGACAGCAACAAGACGGTGAGAGAGGTCGAGCGAGAGAGGCATGTAGTTCTCTGTCTCGTTGGTAGCGTAACCGAACATCATACCCTGGTCGCCCGCACCCTGCTCCTCGGGGTTCTGGCGCTCCACACCTCGGTTGATGTCGCCGCTCTGCTCGTGAATGGCACTGAGCACGCCGCAGCTGTTTGCGTCGAACATATACTCTGCCTTGGTGTAACCGATGCGCTGGATGGTTTCGCGCGCCACCTTCTGCAGGTCAATGTAAGCGTTAGTCTTGATTTCGCCCGCCAGTATGACCTGACCTGTCGTTACGAGTGTCTCACAAGCCACCTTCGACTGTGGATCGTAGGCCAGCAGTTTGTCAAGTACGGCGTCGCTGATCTGGTCAGCAACCTTGTCTGGATGTCCTTCGCTGACCGACTCTGAAGTAAATAAATAACCCATAATCTTTGAATTAAGAATTTAAAATTAATAATTAAAAATTAACGGGAAAGAATTAGGGCGGAAATGCATGACAAAGCAAGTTTTCGTAAATCACGTCGGGTTTGATTTCGCCAAACCCTCAGTGCCTTGTCGTTTTAGCATTTTTTTCTGTGGTTGCAAGCAGCCCAAATCTATCCACATTCGTTTTCTGCGTGCAAAGGTACGCATTTTAAGTGACAATAACGAACTTTTTCAAAAAAAAAATAGTCTCACTCCCACCCCCGAGGGGGAATAAGAATGAAACTAAAACAAGAGATTTATATATATATGGTACATTGTGGCAACTTTCGTCACCCTTCGGGCAGAATCTCGCGAAGCGGAATCATGACGAAGTCGCGCTCGTGCATCAGCGGATGGGGTATGGTGAGATGTACACGCCGGTCGGTCGGAACGCCGTCGACACACTCGCTGACGGTAAATTCACCGTCAAGACGAACATCGTCGTACAGAAGGATATCGATGTCTATCGGGCGGTCGTGGTAGGTACCGTCGTCGCTCTTGCGCGTCCTGCCCAGCTCACGCTCTATCTGCTGGGTACGAACAAGGACATCGAGAGGCTCCATCTCGGTCTCGAGGTGGACAGCTACATTCAGGAACGAGTGCTCGCTCTCGAAGCCCCACGGCTCGGTCTCGATGAAAGACGACACCGCCACCACCACGCCGACACGCTCCCCGAGCAGGCGCACAGCCTCGTCAAGCAGAAAACGTCTGTTGCCGAGATTGCTGCCAAGACTTAAGTAGAGCTGATGTTTCAAGTCCTATACCTTATTATATATATATTTAAGTGAAAAGTGAAAAACGTCAATCCTTGATGATGAGCATGGCGTCACCATAGGTTCCGAAACGGTAATGCTCTACCATCGGCTTGCCGGTCTCCTCGTCAATCATCTGGTTTCCGTCTCGGTCGAGAACAGGGAACTCCTTCTTGACAGCCTCCTTGTAGGCATCCATAATCAGTTCGTAGCCACCATACGCACAGGTAAGCATGAGCAGCGTGCTCTCGGGCATATAGAAGTTTGCCACCATAGCATCTGCCAAGTAGAAGTCGTATGGAGGGAAGATGAACTTGTTGGTCCAGCCGTCGTACTCCTTGAGGCGGTTGTCGGCGCTGACAGCGGTTTCGAGCATACGCTGAACGGTAGTTCCCACGGCGCACACCTTGTGACCGTTGCTCTTGGCGTCGTTGATGGTGTCGCATGCCAACTTGTTGACGTGCATCTCCTCGCTGTCCATCTTATGCTTGGTGAGGTCCTCTACGTCTATCTCGCGGAAGCAGCCAAGTCCGCAGTGCATGGTCATGAATGCTGTCTCGATGCCCTTTATCTCCATCCTCTTCATCAGCGACTTACTGAAATGGAGTCCCGATGTGGGAGCTGTCACCGCACCCTCGTTCTTTGCAAAGATGCACTGGAAGTCCTCGATATCCTCGGGTTCGCTGGGACGCTTGATGATGCTCTTTGGCAGCGGTGCCTCGCCAAGGGCGTAGAGGGCTGCCTTGAACTCGTCGTGCGGACCGTCGTAGAGGAAGCGCAGTGTACGACCACGGCTTGTGGTGTTGTCGATGACCTCTGCCACCATGGAGTTGTCTTCGCCGAAGTACAGCTTGTTGCCGATACGAATCTTACGGGCGGGATCCACCAGTACGTCCCACAGACGCAACTCTTCGTTCAACTCGCGCAGCAGGAAGACCTCGATCTTGGCACCGGTCTTCTCCTTGTTGCCGTAAAGGCGGGCAGGGAAGACCCTTGTGTCGTTCATTGCGAAGACATCCTTCTCATCGAAATAGTCGAGTATGTCCGAGAAGCTGTCGCGGTGCTCGATGGTACCGCTCTTTGCATGCACAACCATCAGGCGGCAATCGTCGCGAAAGCGTGAAGGGTGTTGTGCAATGAGTTCCTCTGGGAGTTTGTACTTGAATTGTGAAAGTTTCATATTATATATGTGTTATTGATTTTCCTTTAATTGTTAATGTGAAGAGCCGTGCCGAAACAGTTTACTCGGCAGGCATCTCAATATCCTGACTGTCGAGCCACTCTTTGAAGTTTTCGACATTCATGCAGTCCTCCACCCTGACGTCGCCCACACGTGTACGGCGCAGGGCTATGAGATGAGCACCACTGCCAAGTGCCTCTCCGATGTCGCGAGCCAGTGCTCGTATATAGGTACCCTTGCTGCAGACGATGCGCAGTGTTAGCTGCATCTTCTCATGGTCGAACGAGAGAACCTCCAGTTCATCGATGACGAGTATCTTCACCTTCAGGTTCACCTCCTTGCCCTTGCGTGCCAGTTCGTAGGCACGCTTGCCGTCGACCTTGCATGCCGAAAATGCTGGCGGCACCTGTTCGATGCGCCCCATGAAGCGTGGCAGCACAGAGTCTACGAGTTCGCGTGTGATGTGTTCGGTAGGATATGTTGCGTCTATCTCCTTCTCGAGGTCATAGCTTGGGGTGGTGGCTCCGAACTGCATTGTTGCCACGTACTCCTTGGTGTGAGCCTGCAGTTCGTCGATACGCTTGGTAGCCCTGCCCGTGCACACCGTGACAACGCCTGTTGCCAGAGGGTCGAGCGTACCGGCATGTCCCACCTTCAGTTTCTTCACCCCCAACTTGCGGCACAGCTGCCAGCGCACCTTTGCCACGAGGTCGAAGGATGTCCATCGGTATGGCTTGTCGAAGTATAGTATTTCGCCTTCTATCGGATTCATTGATATTGTATACTCATTCAAATTGCGAAAGTGGAATAATCCTCTCTTAGAAAAGTGTGCTGAGTAGCAGTGCGGTACCTGCCAGTGCGCAGTAGATACCGAAATATATGAGCTTGCACTTCTTGACAAGCGAAATCATCCACTTGCACGCAAAGCATCCCGAAACGAAGGCAGCAATGAAACCAATGACGAGAGGCATTGTCTCGAGCTGCACGTTCTCGCCGTGCTCGGCTATGTACTCGGCACTTGGAGCGAAGATATGCTTGAAGTCGAGCAGCGCCTCGCCGATGATAGGAGGAATGACCATGAGGAAGGAGAACTGTGCCAGCTTCTTCTTGTCGTTGCCAAGCAGCAGACCAGTAGCGATGGTGGAACCGCTGCGGCTGAGACCGGGCAGTACGGCAACAGCCTGTGCCAGTCCGATGACAAATGCGTCGAGGGGAGACACCTCGCCCTTCTCCGTCTTTGCCTTGTGGAAGTGGGTCAGTGTGAGAAGAACTGCAGTGACGAGCAGGCACACGCCTACTATAATAACCTTGACAGACTCGTCGCCCTCGTAGATAGACTCGATACGATCCTTCAGCACTAAACCGACAAAACCGACGGGAATCATGGAGACGAGGATGCTGACGATGTAGCGCTGCCCGTCGTTGAGCCTGCCGAGCAGTCCGTTGCCCTGTGGGTTTAATGGCTTGAAGAGGTCACATAGGATCCATGCAACTTCCTTCCACAAAATGACCAGTGTGGCAAGTACGGTTGCCACGTGTACTACGATATCGAAAGTAAGACCTCCAGCCTCGGGGTCGATGTCGAGCAGTATCTTGCCAATCTCGAGATGGCCGCTGCTGCTCACTGGCAGGTATTCCGTAAGACCCTGCAGAAGTCCCAAAAGTAGTGCTTGTATTGAATTCATCCGTTATATGTTTGTTGTTTCCTGTTTGTCCGACGATAAAATCATTACCCTACATGGTTATTTCTCCCTCACGCTCTCCTCGACATTCTTGTCGGCTGACTTGTCTGCAGGCTTGTGCATGATGCCGTAGGTGATGAACATGAAGCCGAAAAAGCATACTGCAGGCGCCAGCTTGATGCGGCGTGCGCTGAAGATGTCGGGATTGAACGCTTCTTCCGTAGAACCGGGACCGCTCATCAGGATAAAACCTACGACAATGATTGCCATGCCTACTGCCAGGAGGATGAAGTTCGTCTTATCAAAAGCAAAATTCTTCTTTTCCATTCTTTATGTTATTTTTTCGTTATTATTCTTTAATTCTAAAATGCGCCTGAGCCCCAGGAAGGCTCCCGCTACAGACCGCCAGGCGGTGTGCGCCGGCAGGATGCAGTGACGCGGTCTTACCTCTCGTACAACTGGTGTTCCTTTAGCTTGATGAAATGGTTGACGCTGAAGTAGGTGCACAGCAACATGATGAGGATGCCGAGGACAAAGACGCTGCCAACCATGACAAGAAGACTCTCGCCGGTAATGAACTGGCGCAGCGACTCGTCGTAGTTGAACGCCATGTGTACGCCTATAAGCAGGATGGCAGATGCCACTACTGCCGAGATGATGCCTATCCACATGCTGCGGGCAAGGAAGGGGCGTCGGATGAATCCCCAGCTTGCACCGACGAGCTTCATGGTGTGGATGACGAAGCGACGGCTGTAGATGGAGAGACGAACCGTGCTGTTGATGAGTGCCACGAGTATCATCAGCAGCAAACCGGCAAGCGTGAGCAGCACGAGTGTTATCTTGCTGAGATTGTCGTTGAGGTTGTCGACAAGGTCTTTCTGATAGTTGATATCCGTCACCTCGGGAAACTTCTTCTTCAGTTCCTTCACTATCCATGTCAGACTGTCGGAGTTGGCATAGTCGGAAACCATGCTCATCTCTATCTCCGTGTAGTAGGGGTTGAATCCGATGAAATCCTCGGGATTGCTGCCTATGGCGGCAATCTGCTCGTCGAGTACCTGACCGGCAGGAATCAGCTTTGTGTCGTTGACGTAGCGCTCGGTCTTCAGCATGTCCCGGATGCGCGCAGTCTCGCTATGACCAACCTCATCGTTGAGGGTGATGGTGACTATCAGATTCTCGCGCACAGCTCCTGCCACATTCTTTGCCGTAAGTACACAAAGAACAACAAGTCCGAGCAGTATCAGCACCATGGTGGTACTGAGCGTGCTGGTGAACGCCTGCCATTGCAGAGGAAATTTCTTCTTCTTTTTCATAAAACGATGTGATATTAAATCGCTACGCCCTTCAGGGTAGCACTGCTGCTTTCTGTTACTCTCACCCTGACGATGTCGCCAATGTGATGGTCAGCACGGTCGATGATGACAACCTTGTTCTGTTCTGTCCTGCCAAAGAGTTGCTCGCGCGAACGCTTGCTCACGCCCTCTATGAGGATGTCGTACTCCTTGCCGATACACTCCTCGTTGCGCATTGCCGAGAGTTCGTTCTGCAAGGCTATGAGTTCGTTGAGTCGGCGTATCTTGACCTCCTCGCTGATGTCGTCAGGCAGATGCTTGCTGGCATAGGTGCCCGGTCGCTCGGAATACTTGAACATGAACGAACTGTCGTAGCCCACCTCGCGCATAAGGTCGAGCGACATCTGGTGGTCTTCCTCGGTCTCGCTGCAGTAGCCGGCAAAGATGTCTGTGGTGATGGCGCAGTCGGGTACTATGCGACGTATGGCGTTGACACGATCCATATACCAATCGCGGGTGTACTTACGATTCATCAACTTCAATATTCTGTCGCTGCCACTCTGCACGGGCAGGTGGATGTGCTTGCAGACATTCGGCTCCTCTGCTATTACGAGGAGTGTCTCGTCGCTCATATCCTTTGGATGACTGGTGGTGAAGCGCACGCGCATGCCGGGCACCTCGTGAGCCACCATTCTGAGCAGTTGCGGGAAATCGACCTCGCCATTATAGTTGTAGGAATTAACGTTCTGACCAAGAAGTGTGACCTCCTTGAAACCCCTGTCACGAAGGTCGCGCACCTCACGAAGGATGCTTTCGACGTCGCGGCTACGCTCGCGGCCACGTGTGTAAGGCACGATGCAGTAGTGACAGAAATTGTTGCAACCACGCATGATGCTGACGAAACCACCGATGTGGGTACCGCAGATGCGCTGTGGCACAACGTCCTTGTATGTCTCTGAGAGGGAAAGCTCCACATTGATTGCCTTCTGGCCCAATTCAGCCTGAGCGACGAGGTCGGGAAGAGAGAGGTATGAGTCGGGGCCGCAAACAAGGTCGGCGCCGTGAACGGTGAGCAGTTCCTCCTTGACACGCTCAGCCATGCAGCCAAGAACGCCGATTATCAACTTCTTTCCCTTTTTCTGCATACTGTGGAAGAACTCCAGGCGCGAAAGTATCTTCTGTTCTGCGTTATCGCGCACGCTGCACGTGTTCATAAACACTGCATCAGCCTCTTCTATATTTTCGCATGTCTCGTAGCCTGCCATGCCCATCACCGATGCCACAACCTCACTGTCTGCTACATTCATCTGGCATCCGTATGTCTCAATCAATAATTTCTTCATCGTTTTTGTTATTCCCTGCGGCACGTAATACCGCAAAGTATTATATATAATATAATTCGGGGTGCAAAGATAACGTATTTTTGACCCAAAAGCAAATAAATGACGTTAAAACTCCTAAAAGCCAACAGCGCACGGTCGTGTAGACGGCAGCAATCAGACATTTATCAATCATCCATTCAAGTCTCAAAAAATGTCCATTGGTTATAAATTCTATTGTTTTGTGCCATATTTCTATTAAAAATCGTTAAACAAAGGTGCTTTTTTCTTACAATTTGTCACAAAACGCACAATTTGTTTTAATTTTGCAAAACATTAGATTTTTTTCATAGTTAAGGTTTAGTTTTGAAAGGTGGCGGGCTGCGAAGTTCGCTGCTTTTTTTTGTTCCATAAATAGCGAAAAGCAACCAAATCGGAGATGTCAAATAATTTATTTGCAATATTTGTGCTAATTTGTGCAAGTTTTTAGTAACTTTGTAGCGAAATAGATGAACTTTCGACAGAAAAGAACTGAAGAACAAACATAAAAACGTATGGAATTTAACAAGATTACAGCAGCCGAGGCTGCGTCAATGATTCAGAATGGCGACACTGTCGGTCTGAGTGGTTTCACACCAGCCGGCGCGCCTAAGTGTATCCCCGCAGAGATAGCAAAGAAGGCTGAGGCAGAACATACAGCAGGCCGTGCTTTCAAGATCAGCATATTCACTGGTGCCAGCACAGGTCAGAGCTGCGACGGTGCTTTGTCAAATGCTCAGGCTATTGACTACCGTGCCCCCTACACCACCAATAGCGACTTCCGCAAGCATGTAAACAACAACGAGTTGCGTTACAGCGACCTGAACCTCTCGAACATGGCAACCCAGATTCGTCAGGGTTATCTCGGCGAGGTAACATGGGCTATCATCGAGGCTTGTGCCATCGAGAAGGTTGGCAGCAAGGCTCGCATCTACCTGACTGCTGCCGGCGGTATCAGCCCTACCGTTTGCCGTCTCGCAAAGAAGGGTATCTTTATCGAACTTAACGCTTTCCACAGCGCCAAGAGTATCGGCATGCACGACGTGTACGAGATTGAGGACCACCCATACCGCAAGCCTGTAATGATATGCAAGGCAAGCGACCGTATCGGCAAGCCTTATGTTGAGGTTGACGCCGACCGCATCCTCGGCGTATTGGAGTGCGACATTCCAGACGAGGCACGTACATTCAAGGATGCAGACCCAATCACCACACAGATCGGACAGAACGTTGCCGACTTCCTCCTCTGCAACCTCAAGCAGGGACTCATTCCAAGCAGTTTCCTGAACCTGCAGAGTGGTGTGGGTAGCAGCGCTAACGCAGTGCTCGGCGCCCTCGGCCAGTGCCCAGAGGTTCCCAATTTCAACATCTACACCGAGGTACTGCAGGATGCTCCTGTTGGCCTGATGAAGCAGGGTCGCGTGCTCAGCGCTTCAACCTGTTCGCTTACAGTAACCAACGAGTGTCTGAAGGACATCTACGACAACATGGACTTCTTCAAGGAAAAACTCGTAGTACGTCCATCAGAAATCAGCAACTGCCCCGAGGTTATCTCGCGTATCGGTGTCTGCGCACTCAACACAGCTATCGAGTGTGACATCTATGGTCATGTGAACTCTACCAAGATATGTGGTACAAAGATGATGAACGGTATCGGCGGCAGCGCAGACTTTGCAAGCTCGGCTTACCTCTCAATCTTCACCTGCGGCAGTACAACAAAGGGCGGCGCTATCAGCAGCATCGTTCCATTTGCAAGCCACATCGACCACACAAACCACTACATCGATGCAGTAATCACTGAGTATGGTGTAGCCGACCTCCGTCATAAGAGCGACATGGAGAAGGCAGAGGCTCTCATCAACGTTGCACATCCCGACTACCAGCCACTGCTCCGCGACTACATGAAGTATGCTGAGCGACGCGGTGGCCAGACACGCCACGAACTGAGTGCAGCGTTCGCAATGCACGACACATTCCTGCGCAAGGGCGATATGCGTCTGACCGACCTTGCAGAATACCTCAAGTAACAGCTGCATACCTAACAACCCTTCCCGACTCCCCCAGGGGAAAGTAAAAACGAAGAGGGGTGGTAACGGTCTGTTACATAGAAAACCCAGAGTAAAACCAATGCTCACAACGCCGGTTCCCGAACGGGGGCTGGCGTTTTTGTTTCGTTAATAGTGTGCAATGCTTGTGTATTTTCATTATTTTGAGTAACTTTGCACGCAGAACAACAAAGCAATGGATTACCAGAAGAAATATTTCAAAACGGCAGGTGTCACGATGGAATACTCGGTCTTTGCACCGGAAAACGGTGTGACCGAATGGCACGTCATGCTGCACGTCGAGCCACGAGGCGAGATGTTCGGCGGTCAGTTGGCACGCATCTATAGCGTTGAGGACGCCATGCCCGGCATGCCTGAGTTCTCGGGAGCAAAGTTTGTCATGAAACGATATTTCCTGTCTGACAGCACCAACCAGCAGCCGCTGATGCGCCAGGAGGACAATGTGTCAATAAGCATCATCCAGCAGCAGCCGCTCGACGGTTCGAAGATTGCCGTATGGCTGTATCTGCAGAAGGGAAGCGAGGTGAGAAGCGAGAACGGCATGGTGGTGACCGAGCACAACGGATACCGCCACCTGTGGAAGATGGGCATGTGCAAGAGCCAGGGTGACAGCGCCAAACAGACAGAGACGGTGCTGGTGGAATACGAGGAGGCACTGAAGCACTTCGACGCCACTCTTGCCGACAACTGCATAAGGACATGGTTCTTCGTTCGCGACGTCGACACCCAGTATGCCGGCATGGTCAGGGCACGCCGCGAGAACTTCGTTGCACAGGGACTGACCGAGAAGACGCACTACATAAGCAGCACCGGCATTGGCGGCTCGCCGGCAGAGACACGTGCACTGATACAGCTCGGAGCATACGCCATAACTGGTTTCGAGCCCAGCCAGCAGAGATACCTCTACGCTCCCACCCACCTGAACCCAACGTACGAGTATGGCGTGACATTCGAGCGCGGAACTGTGATTGAATACGGCGACCGCTCGCACGTCTTCATCTCCGGAACGGCAAGTATCAACAACAAGGGAGAGGTGGTTCACACCGGCGACATATTCAAGCAGACGGCAAGAATGTGGGAGAACGTACAGACTCTGCTTGAAGAGGGAGGCACCACCTTCAACGACGTGATGCAGATAATCGTATACCTGCGCGACACTGCCGACTATGACGTCGTGAGGAAGATGTTCGAGGAACGCTTCCCCGACACGCCAACCGTCTTCACCCTTGCACCCGTTTGCCGCCCCACATGGCTCATCGAGATGGAATGCATAGCAGTCAAGGAACTGCATAACGAGAACTACAGAGACTTCTGATGAAGAGAATACTACCTTTCGCAGTTCTGGCAATCATAGCCGTGGCAATAGCCGTGGCAACGGTCATAGAAACTGTGTCAGGCACCGATGCCGCCAAGGCACTTGTGTATCACTCTTGGTGGTTCATCGGCATGTGGGGACTGCTGACCGTCAGCGGCGCAGTACTTGTCTTCAGCAGAAAACTCTGGCGCAGTATCATGGTTTTCCTGCTACACGCCAGTTTCGTAGTGATACTGGCAGGAGCCCTCACCACTCACATAACAAGTAAGAATGGATTCGTGCACCTGCGCGAAGGCGAGGCATCGTGTGTGTTCTGGACAAAGAACAACGCTGGTGCAGCGAACGGCAACGCTGTCACTTTCGACGACATTGCACAATCATACAACGGCAACCAGCTTCCATTCTTCATCTGCCTTGACAGTTTCCGTGTGGAGCGCGACGCTGAAACCGGCGCACATGCCGACTATGTAAGCTACGTCCAACTAAGCAAGGGGCAACACAAGGAAAAGGTTGTCATCAGCATGAACAAGATTGGCAGGATGAATGGATACAGAATATACCAGACATCGTACGACGACGACGAACGCGGCAGCATCTTCACCATCAACTACGACCCGTGGGGCACTGCCACAACATACGCAGGCTACATGCTTCTCGGCTTGAGCATGATTGGATGTTCGCTTTGGCGCAAACGTTCGTCAAAGACTGAACGCAAGGCAGCAGAGGCATCATCAAGCAAATCAACTACCGTCTTCATGGCACTTGTGGGCACACTGCTTGCATCATACATGGTCATTGCCATCGCACTGCAACCGCTGATGCCCGTGCTGCGCTCGCCAATGCTGTTCGTACACGTAGGCACGATAGTCATTGCGTACATCCTGCTCGTGGTGAGCATGGTGCGACGCCAAGTGCTCAAGACTGCGGTGTTCTTCCTCACAGCTGGCATCTTCCTTGGCGCCATCTGGGCGAACATCTCGTGGGGGACGTACTGGAGCTGGGACCCCAAAGAGTCGTGGGCTCTCATAACGCTTATCGTCTACAGCATACCACTGCACAGCAATTCGCTGCCTTGGTTCCGCTCGGACAAGCACTATCGCATCTACTCCGTCTTCGCACTGCTATGTCTTCTCATGACATATTTCGGCGTCAACTACTTCCTCGGCGGCATGCACAGTTACGCATAAGAAAGCAAGGCTGTCATATCATAATGCAAGGCTATCGACGGCTTTTTGCGCCGTCACTTCAGACATCATTGACTGAGTTACGACAATTTGTGCGCCATTTCTTTTGTAATATGCCAAAAAGAATGTAAATTTGTTTATAGGAAAACCATAAACGCACAAATTATGAAAAGAGTTTTTTATTTTATCGGTTGCCTGACAGCGGCAGCATCTCTCGCCCTGACAACATCGTGCAGCAACGACAGCACCAGCGGCATTGAAGAACAACAAAAGGGAAATGTGAAGATTTCCTTCAACATCACCAACTACATGCAGTACAACATGGACGAAGTGACACGCGCATCAAGTTCGCTGTCCAACCTCGCCCACCTCGCACTTGCCGTGTTTGACAGCGAAGGCAAACTGGTAAACGAAAACATACAGACCAACGGAGAGAAGGAATACGGCAACTTCACGACCACACTGCCCTACGGCACCTACACACTGGTCTTCCTGGGCTACAACAAAGACAACGAGGTCATCTTCACCTCGCCTACCGACATAAGTTTCTCGGACAACTATGTACCAAACTGCTTCTCGGCAGCAATGTCTCTGACAGTGGACGCCAACACCACGACAACACAAAACATTACGCTGAAGAGAGCCGTCGGCGCATTCCAGGTGGTATGCACAGGGGGAGTGCCCGACGAGATGACCGTGATGAACTACACAGCCTTTGGAGGTGGCACGTCGCTCAATGCCATTACCGGTCACGCAACGGAGGTGAAACCAAGAACAGGCAGCATACGCCGCCCTTCATCTGCATCAATCACCAGTAAGGACAAGTTCACTTTCACCATCTACAGTTTCCTGCCAGCAGACGAGTGCACGATGCAGTTTGACATAACTGCCATGACCGACGAGGACACGGAGATAAAGAGCAGGAGTTTCGCCGACGTGCCAATGAAACTCAATCACATGAGCATCTACACCGGAAACTTCTTCAAGAATGATGTGGAGGGCAACACGAACGGATTCACGCTGTCGATTGAGGACGGTGAATGGATAAAGGACGATTTCACGTTCTGAGACAGAGAGACTGCAGACTGGCGCAAAGGAACGCAGGCTGAAACAACAAGTCGTTCTCTGTAAGAAATATAAGAAAAAACCGACTGCTCTGAGGGCAAACTTCAGAGCAGTCTGTATTTTCCACCTGCCATCGCCTTGACGACACCACGTAATTCAAGGTTCAGAAGCAGGGAAGACAGCGTACCGACAGACAGGGCTGTCTCGGCGGACATAGCGTTGAGACTCTTGCCATCAGAACCCGACAGGGCGTTGACAATCTTCTGTTCGTCGTCAGTAAAATCAAGAAACAACTCACGCTGCACTGGTTTGGAGCGACTGGCATCCATTTCGCTCTGCGACTGCCACGACAGAATGTCGAGCACGTCCTGGGCTGATGTTATCAGTGATGCACAATTCATGCGTATCAGGGCGTTGCAGCCGGCCGATGCCTCGTCGTTGATGCGTCCGGGGAATGCCATCACCTCGCGTCCGTAGTCGAATGCCAGACCGGCGGTTATCAACGAACCACCCTTCGACGCGCTTTCCACAACGATGGTGGCATCGGACATGCCCGCCACGATGCGGTTGCGAGCCACAAAGTTCATCTTGTCTGCCTTGGAGCCCGACATATATTCTGTCAGCAAACCACCGTGACCGATCATCTCGGCGGCTGTCTGCTCGTGCATTCGCGGATATATCTGGTCCAAGCCATGAGCCAGCACGCCGACAGTGGAGAGGCCGTTCTGCAATGCACATCGGTGGGCATTGACGTCGACACCATAAGCCAAACCGCTGACAACAAGCACGTCGGGACACAGTCTCGACAGTTCGGCAGTAAATTCGCGGCACAGGTCCTTGCCGTATTCCGTAATCTGGCGTGTGCCGACCATGCTGAGTATGCGCACCGAGTTGAGGTCGGCATTGCCGCAGTAGTAAAGCACTATGGGGGCATCCTCGCACGAACGCAGTCGGGCCGGATAAGCCTCATCGTTGATGGTTATGCACCTGACGTTCCGGCTCCTTGCCCAGTCGAGTTCAGCCTTGGCACGCGGAATGACGGAATCCATCTCGGCTATGTTCCGGAGAAGGGCTGGTGTTGATTCTGTGAGATGCGACTTGATGTCCAACCTGTTGTCGTACACCTCGGATGCACTGCCGAAGACCTTCAGCAGTCTCCTTTGGTTGACAACATTGACACGCCTCACCTGTGTCAACGCCATCATGCACAGCAGTTCCTTATCTTGTACCATATACTTCTATATTCATTCCTCGTCAAACAGTTGTGCATCGAGTTCGGGACAGGCCCTCATCAGTTGACCGTTGAGCACGCATACGGTATCGACACGGGCTCTGGCGCAGAGCTTTTCGTCGGACAGTCGGTAGATGTCCTGAAAGAAGACGTACTTGATGCCGTCACGCTCAAGGCGCAGACGACACACAAACTCGTCGCGGCTTCTCAATGGCACCTTGTAGTCGATAGTGATGCGCGCCACCACAGCATCGATGCCCTTGTCGTGAAGTTCGGAGAAACTGATGCCCTTCTCCAACAGGAACTCGTGGCGACAGTGTTCGGTATAGTGCTGGTAGTTGGCGTTGTTGACTATGCCTTGCAGGTCACATTCGTAGTCGCGCACCTTCATCTTCAGTTCGTACTGATATTTTGCCATAACTCTATTTATTTACTTTCAGATATTCGTAACCAAAGCGACAACGCAGGCAGTCCTTGCGGTCGCAGTACTCGCGCTTCAACTGTATGAGAGCCTGACTGTCGGCTGCGCTCTTGACAGACAGTCCGCAGGCGCTCCACTGGCGCATGATGTAGTTGCTCTCAGCCTTCAGACCTTCGAGCAATTCTATTGCACGCTGCTGAAATTTCTCGTCGCGATGATACACGCCGTAGGCATAGAGCACGGGCACCACCGTATTGATTATCAGAAGATCCATGCTCGACGACGAGAGACCGTTCACGGAGAAGCACTTGTGCAGTTTGTCGCGCGTGTCGGAATCCAGAATCTGACTCATGCCGGCGCTCTGGCGCTGGTATATCTGTGCCAGTTGAAGGAGGCGAACATGTGGGAAGTTCTGCGGACGGGTGCGCATGTATTTCCAGTCCTTTTCCTGGAGCGTGTCGGTAAGTGTGAACTTGTGGGCAAGGTAGGCAAACTCACTCTTCATAGCCTCGTCGCCGACCTTGTCGAGCAGACCTGCCAGACCGATGAAGATGCTTTCTATCTGGAACAGATCGTCGCGGTGCTTGCCACACGCCGACAGCGGCAGGATGCGTCCCCACCGCTCGAAAGCATCGCCATTGAGCGAGAAACCGAAATTGCGTGCCAGGGTCATCATAAGGGTGCGCTCCCAGTCGCCGCCGGTCTCCCTGAGCCTGTCGAGAACTCTTCCCGAGCGTTCCTGAAGACGCTCGCAAAGGAGGGCGTCCATCCAGCTGTGAACCATCATCATGGGCATCTCGGGTATCATCTTGTGACAGCGCGGATAATCCATCGTGGTGAGCAGTTCCTCGTAATTATGACGCAACGAGTCGGGTATGGGAATGACAACCTGAGGTATGGTCTTCCCCTTGCTGTTCACGACGTCGACGTCAGCATTTTCCGTGACATGCAGCACGACGTTGTCGTAGGCTTCGTCCTCGTGATGTCCATGCCTGAACCAGTCGGACGAACGAAGATGAATCTCAACATTTCCAGCCCACACCGTTCCGTCGATGCGCACCTTGGCATTGAAGAAGTCGGGACCGGCATCCTGATTGTTCTGACCCGAATCGATAACCTCCAAGGCACGACCGTCAGTTGTGCGCAGTTCGCGAAGTGGCAAAATGTGGCACTTCCAAGCATAATGCAGTAGCCTTTCCATTGAGATTATCCTTAGCGTTTGTTAATTTATGCTACAAATGTAGTCATTTTCAGGGAAAATGTATAACTTTGCAAAGAAAAATACTCGAATATAATGAAAATAGCACTTATTGGTTACGGCAAGATGGGCCGTATGATAGAGAAGATAGCACTGGAACGCGGTCACGACGTGGTGTGCCGCATTGACATCGACAACCAGGAGGACTTCGACAGCGAGGCGTTCAAGACTGCCGACGTTGCCATCGAATTTACGGCTCCACACACAGCATACAACAACTACCTGAAAGCCTTCAAGCACAACGTGAAGGTTGTGAGCGGCTCTACAGGATGGATTCCCGAGCACGGCGAGGAGGTGAAGAAGATGTGCCTGGAACAGGGGCAGACCCTCTTCTGGAGCAGCAACTTCAGCCTTGGCGTCACCATCTTCCGCGCCGTTAACCGTTATCTGGCAAAGATAATGAACCAGTTTGACAACTACAGCGCAACACTCGAGGAGGTTCACCACATACACAAACTGGACCATCCAAGCGGTACCGGCATCACACTGGGCGAGGAACTCGTGGCTGAAGTGGACAGACTAAGCGGATGGGAGTTCGGAATGCTTACCAACCCCGACGGCTCGACCGAAGGCACAGCAGACGTGCCTGCCGACAAACTGCGCATTGACAGCATACGACGCGACGAGGTGCCCGGCATACACAGCATCACCTGGAACAGCGAGGCTGACCAGATTACGATAACACACGACGCTCATTCGCGCCTCGGCTTTGCCTTTGGCGCCGTGCTGGCTGCAGAATACACGGCAAAGCACAATGGTCTGCTGACAATGAGCGACCTCTTCAAGTTCTAACACTTATGCACGCTTCGCCGGCAAGTACACGCCGAACGACATAAAACAAACGACAAAACAGATGGAAAAACTTAAAAAGCCAATCACTAAAATTGATATCATAAAGTGCGTTGTAGCTATCGCACTCTACATAACTTTCCTCGTCTACATCGAATCGTGGTGGGGCGTCATTGTGCTGCCATTCATCTTTGACAACTACATAACCAAGAAGATAAACTGGTCGTGGTGGAAGGAGAGCGAGAGCCCTGTGACACGTATCGTGATGAGTTGGGTGGACGCCATCGTCTTTGCACTGGTAGCGGTATACTTCGTCAACATATACTTCTTCCAGAACTACACCATCCCAAGTTCGTCGCTCGAAAAGAGTCTCCTGGTTGGCGACTACCTTATGGTAAGCAAGATGTCGTACGGCGCACGCGTGCCACAGACACCTCTGCACATGCCACTGTGCCAGCACACCCTGCCGATGAACATCGGAAAAAGCTACATAGAGTGGCCTAAGTGGCAGTACAAGCGCGTCCACTCCAAGCAGGTGCCGCTGAACGACATCGTTGTCTTCAACTTCCCAAACGGTGACAGTGTGCTGGTGAACAACCAGAACAGCGACTACTATGAGATGCTCTACGGATACGGAAGGCAGCTCTATACGCAGGTACACGGAATGGATGTTGTGCTCGACTCGATGAACACCATGCAGCAGAGAAGGTACTTCGAGGAGTGCCGCGAACTGGGAAGGCAGTACATCATGCAGAACAAGTCTGAACTTGGCGAACTCATAACACGCCCTGTGGACCGTCGCGAGAACTACGTGAAGCGCTGTGTGGGCACACCGGGCCAGACACTGCAGATAAAGAACCGTATCGTCTACCTCGACGGAAAGGCAAACAAGGAGCCAGACAACGTGCAGTACAAGTATAACGTGAGCCTTCTGCAGCAGATTCCCGACGAACTGGCAGACGAGCTCGGCATCAGCAACGAGCAGTTGCAGGAACTATACTTCGACGGTGTCATCCCTCTGACAAAACATGCCTACGAGGTACTGAAGAGCCGCACCGACATCGTGGCGGAAATAACCAACTACGAGGCTACCACCGACGGCATCTACCCCCTGAAGGGGCACACCGGCTGGACTGCCGACAACTACGGTCCGGTGTGGATTCCTGCCAAAGGCAAGCAGATACCCGGCGGACTGACACTTGAGAACCTGCCAATATACGAGCGTTGCATCACCGTGTACGAGGGCAACACGCTCAGTGTCACCGACGACGGCAAGATTAACATCAACGGCAAGGAGGCAGACAACTACACCTTCCAGATGGACTACTACTGGATGATGGGCGACAACCGCAACAACTCTGCCGACTCGCGCTACTGGGGATTCGTACCTGAAGACCACATCGTCGGAAAGCCAATCATCATCTGGTTCAGCAAGAATCCCGACAAGCCGTTAATCAACGGTATACGCTGGAACCGTCTCTTCAGATGGGTTGACAACATAAAATAAGAATCATTCAGGAACACTCGCACCGTGAAGTCCAAATACATCTCCATAACCGTTATATGCGTGGTACTCGTACTGCTGGCAGTCAGACTATGTGTGGTTGACGTTGTCAGAGTGCCAGAAGGCAAATGCCATCGCTCTGGCAGCATGGCACTGGTAAGCCGCTGGAGTTTTGGTTACCGTCTGCCGTGGGACGCAAACAGACGACTCTCCGACGGAAAGGCAGAGAAGGACGATTGGATTGCATACAACCAGCCTGTCAGCACACGGAACGAGAAAGTTAACTCCACACCGGTCTTCATCGGCAGATGCGAAGCCGTGCCTGGAGACACTCTGTGGTACAACAATGAGTCGGGCGAGATGTCGACAACCAAGCACGGCAGATTCACACACCAGATCATCATCCCGCAGAAAGGAAGAACCATAAGAATAACAAACGACAACATTCGCTTGTATGCCATAACCATAATGATTCACGAACCGGTCAAGGCAAGTATCGTCGACGGCGGACTGTGTGTCAGTGGAAAGATGGTGAAACAATACACCTTCACTCAGGACTATTACTGGCTGCTCAACGACCAGCCTTCTAACATAGCCGACTCGCGAGCCTTCGGATTCGTTCCACACGCCGCACTGATAGGAAGGGTTTTATGAACTGACAGGGAGGAATAATATGACCATAACACCATCATGCTACCTTGCGCCCATCCCTTTCTTCTCGGCAATGCTGAAAGACGACAACGTCATGGTCGAGCAATACGACAACTACATCAAGCAGACTTTCCGCAACCGCTGCATCATTGCGGGTCCTAACGGAACACAGACACTCACCATACCGGTCGAGAAATCGACAAACCACAAGTGCCTGATGAAGGACCTGCGAATCAGCGACCACGGCAATTGGCGACACCTGCACTGGAACGCTCTGGAATCCAGCTACGGTAAGTCGCCTTTCTTCGAATATTACGCCGACGACCTACGACCGTTCTATGAAAGGAAATGGGAGTTTCTTGTAGACTACAACGAAGAGATGCAGAATGTCATACTGCAACTGCTGGACATAGAAATACACACGCGCAGAACCGACAGATACATAAAGCCCAGCGAGGCAGAGATGCACGACAGCAAGGTGCTCGACCTGCGACCGCTTGCCGAACCATCGCTGCTGAACGAAACGATACACGACAGCCAGATGCTGAAGGGATGCACTCAGCCATATTATCAGGTTTTTGCACCGAGACACGGATTCATCCCAAACCTGAGTATTGTGGACCTTCTCTTCAACATGGGACCCGAAGCGGTACTTCATCTGATGAAATAAAGAAAGAGCCGTAGCAGGACTTGGAAAAAGCCGTAGCAGGACTTGGAAAAAGCTGTAGCGGGACTTGAGAAAAGCCGTAGCAGGACTTGGAAAAAGCTGTAGCGGGACTTGAGAAAAGCCGTAGCGGGACTTGAGAAAAGCCGTAGCGGGACTTGAGAAAAGCCGGGATGGGTTTATGTCAAGAAGAATATAAGGAGACAAAACATACATTATTAATATATAAATAAGGAATTATGAAGAAGCTGTTTTTTGCTATCGCGCTGTTCGCTGCTGCAATCAGCGCAACTGCTCAGAGCAAAGTCTATATGACTAAGGACATCTCGCCCGAAGGACTGGTAAACATATACAAAGCCCTCGGACGCAAGGCTGAAGGACGAGTTGCAGTAAAGATTAGCACCGGAGAGATGGGCGGCAACAACTACCTGAAACCAACGCTCATTCGCGACCTTGTAGACGAGGTACACGGCACCATCGTGGAGTGCTGCACCGCTTACGGCGGCAGCCGTCAGGACAAGCAGAAGCACTGGGAGACCATCAAGGCACACGGTTTCGACAGCATCTTTGCAGTTGACCTGATGGACGAGTTTGGCGAGATTCGCATCCCCGTACGCGACAAGAAATGGATTAAGTACGACATCGTAGGCGAGCATCTGGCAAACTACACCTTTATGATCAACCTGGCACACTTCAAGGGTCACCAGATGGGCGGTTTCGGCGGAGTGCTGAAAAATCAGAGCATCGGCGTGGCAAGCACTGCCGGAAAGGCATACATCCACTCTCACGGAGTGACCGACAAGACACCGGACGCATGGAAGTACACCCAACCTCAGGACGCATTCCTCGAGTCTATGGCATCGGCAGCACAGGGCGTGGCTGACTATTTCGGCGACAATATCATCTACATCAACGTGATGAATAACATCAGCATCGACTGCGACTGCGACGCTCATCCTCACGCACCAGAGATTCAGGACATCGGCATCCTTGCCAGCACCGACCCCATCGCTCTCGACAAGGCTTGCCTCGACCTGGTATACGGCATCAAGCCTGACGCCAACAACAACCCTACCCCTCTCATCAAGCGCATCGAGAAGCAGCACGGTGGCCACATCATAGACTACGGCGAGCAGCTTGGCATGGGTACAAAGAAGTACAAACTCATCTCTATCGACAAGAAGTAACGAGTATAAAGAAGTAAACTCATCTCTATCGACAAGAAGTGTGAGACATTTCTATCGACAGGAAATAAAAAAACGAATAACACTAAACGGTTTTGGAAACTAAACTCGACCTTCACACCCATACTCTTGCTTCGGGACACGCCTTCAACACCATAATGGAGATGGCAAAGGCTGCAAGCGAGAAGGGCATACAGATACTCGGCATCACCGAACACGGTCCGAACATACCAGGCACATGCCACCCCATCTACTTTCGCAACCTGCACGTCGTGCCGCGCGAACTGTACGGTGTGCGACTCATGCTTGGTGCCGAACTGAACATACTCGACACAAAGGGTACGCTCGACCTTGACGAATGGTATTACGAGAACCGCCTGGACATCCGCATAGCCGGCATACACAGTCTGTGCTGGACCGGAGGCACACGCGAGGAGAACACACAGGGCATGATAAATGCCATACGCAACAAATGGGTGAACATCATCAGTCACCCGGGCGACGGTGCCGCCGAACTCATTTACGAACCTATCGTTCTGGCCGCCAAGGAGAGTCACACTCTGCTCGAGATTAACAACGCATCGTTCAAGCCTGCGCGGCACCTCGATGCCTCGCATGACAACTATGCCGAGATTCTGCGCCTGTGCAAGAAGTATGAAGTGCCAGTCATCCTGGGCAGCGACGCACACTTTGTCAACGACATTGCAAACTACGAGTATGTACTGCCCTTGCTGGCTGAGATGGAATTCCCCGAAGCACTGGTAATGAACCACCAGCCTGAGGCATTCTTCGAATATACCGGACTGAAATAGGCTGAACACACGTATGAGTATCAAGGAGTTTCTTCACAACGAAAAGCTAAAGGAAAAACTTAGCGTCATCATCTTCGAAAGCGACACAAAGGCAGGCAAGGCATTCGACGTAGCACTGCTTGTTGCCATTTTTGCAAGCATTGTTGTGGTTATCATCGAGAGTATGTCGGGATGGTCGCCACTGGTCAAGACCATCTTCACTGTGCTGGAGTACGTCTTCACATTCTTCTTCACCATGGAGTACCTGTGCCGCCTCTACTGCGCACGTACACCGAGGAAATATGCATTAAGTTTCTACGGCATCGTCGACCTGGTCAGCACACTGCCGCTCTACATAGGATGGATTTTCGGCAGCGCACGCTACCTGATGATAATAAGAACATTCCGCTTGATACGTGTCTTCCGCGTGTTCAAACTCTTCAGTTTCCTTGAGGAAGGCGACCTGCTTATGAAGTCGCTTGTGCTCAGTGCACGCAAGATTCTGGTGTTCTTCCTCTTCATAGTTATCATGACCATAACGCTCGGCTCGCTGATGTATATGGTCGAGGGGCATACCGAAAACACACAGTTCACCGATGTACCGACCAGCATCTACTGGGCGATTGTAACGATGACGACGGTTGGCTATGGCGACATTGCACCCATCACACCAGCCGGACGCACACTGAGTGCAATAGTAATGCTGATGGGCTACACCATCATGGCTGTGCCAACGGGTATCGTCAGCGCGCAGTTCATACACGACAACCAGATGAGAAAGGACGAAAAGAAAACAAAGTGTCCCGAGTGCGGCTGTCCACTACCCAATCGTTCGAACTATTGTCCGCACTGCGGAAACGAGATACCTCTTTCAACGTGGATAAAATAGGAACAACTCACAGGTTATGGCATAAACAGCCCACAGATCAGGAAACAAAAAAAAAAAAACTCGACATGAAAGTATACACAAAGACAGGAGACAAGGGACAGACATCGTTGGTTGGCGGAGAGAGAGTATCGAAATGCTGCGACCGTCTGGAGAGTTATGGAATGGTGGACGAACTGAATTCGCACATCGGACTACTGGCTTCGTTCATCGCAAATCATGCCTCATCTCATGACAATATGCTGAACGAGGATACACGAACCACATTGCTCGCCTTCCTGACCAACATACAGTCCGGTCTATTCGTCGTTGGAGGTTACCTTGCTACCGATACGAGCAAGAAAGAACTCAGACAGGGCAACATAGTAACGGAAGCCATGGTCGAGGAAATTGAGAAGGAGATTGACCGGCTGCAGGAACAACTGCCACCATTTCGCTACTTCATCCTGCCAGGCGGAAGCATTGCTGCCAGTCAGGCACACATCTGCCGCACTGTCTGCCGACGTACCGAACGCTGCATCCTGCGCCTTGCAGAATGTGGTGTGGATATAGAGAACAACGTACTCTGCTACGTCAACCGACTCAGCGACTACTTCTTCGTCCTTGCACGTGCACTGAACATGTACGCAGGCATAGAAGACGTTGCATGGAGAAGAAGTCAAGGGTGACAGGATGAAACTAAGGTAACAGGATGGAACTGAAGATAAGACAAGAGGATGTGCTGGAAGTATATAGCCGTCCGTATGACGAACGATTTCCTGTTGTCT
>CAMAFX010000021.1 GCA_945833925.1 uncultured Prevotellaceae bacterium | reverse complement strand
GCCGTTCCCGGAACAGATTTCATGCCCTTGCAGGTAGAGTACAGAGAGAAGTATTATGCAGCCGGAAGATTCCCCGGTGGTTTTACAAAGCGTGAGGGTAAAGCAAACGACGACGAGATTCTGACATGTCGTCTTGTGGACCGCGCATTGCGTCCACTGTTCCCAAGCAACTATCACGCAGAGGTTTATGTTAACGTTATCCTCTTCTCTGCCGATGGCGTGGATATGCCTGATGCATTGGCTGGTTTCGCAGCTTCTGCAGCTCTGGCTGCCAGCGACATACCATTCGAGGCTCCTATTTCGGAGGTTCGCGTAGCTCGCATCAACGGAGAGTTCGTCATCAACCCAACATTCGAGCAGCTCAAGCAGGCAGACATGGACCTTATGGTCGGTGCTACCGAGGAGAACATCATGATGGTTGAGGGTGAGATGAAGGAGGTTCAGGAAATTGACCTCTTGAACGCACTGAAGGCTGCTCACGAGGCTATCAAGCCAATGTGCCGCCTGCAGAAGGAACTCTCTAAGGAACTGGGTACTGACGTTAAGCGTGAGTACTGCCACGAGGTTAACGACGAGGACCTCCGCGAGCAGGTCAAGAAGGAGTGCTACCAGCCAGCATACGACGTTACAAAGCAGGCTCTCGAGAAGCACGCTCGCTTCGAGGCATTCGAGAAGATTCGCGAGGACTTCAAGGTTAGCTACGCTGAGGCTCATGCCGACCTTACTCCCGACGAGCTCGAGGAGAAGAACGCTCTCATCGACCGCTACTATCACGATGTAGAGAAGGACGCCATGCGTCGCTGTATCCTCGACGAGGGTACACGTCTCGATGGTCGTAAGACTACCGACATCCGTCCTATCTGGTGCGAGGCAAGTCCTCTGCCAATGCCTCACGGAAGCGCTATCTTCACACGTGGTGAGACTCAGTCGCTCGCTACCTGTACTCTCGGAACCAAGCTCGACGAGAAGCTCGTCGACGACGTTCTCGACAAGAGCTACCAGCGTTTCCTTCTCCACTACAACTTCCCTCCATTCTCAACCGGCGAGGCTAAGGCTCAGCGTGGCGTAGGACGCCGCGAGATTGGTCACGGCCACCTGGCATGGCGCGGTCTGAAGGGTCAGATTCCTGCTGACTTTCCTTACACCATCCGCGTGGTAAGCGATATCCTCGAGTCTAACGGTTCAAGTTCTATGGCTAGTACATGTGCTGGCTGCCTTGCATTGATGGATGCCGGTGTGCCCATCTCTGCTCCTGTCAGCGGTATTGCCATGGGTCTCATCAAGAACCCAGGCGAGGACAAGTATGCAGTGCTCAGCGATATCCTTGGCGACGAGGATCACCTTGGCGATATGGACTTCAAGACCACAGGTACTCCTAAGGGTCTTACAGCAACACAGATGGATATCAAGTGCGACGGTCTCTCATACGAGATTCTCGAGAAGGCTCTCATGCAGGCAAAGGCTGGTCGCGAGCACATCCTTGCTGAGATGATGAAGACTCTCGACGCTCCACGTCCAGAACTCAAGCCTCATGTACCACGCATCGAGCAGATCATCATTCCTAAGGAGTTCATCGGTGCTGTCATCGGTCCTGGCGGTAAGATCATCCAGGGTATACAGGAAGAGACTGGTGCTACCATCACCATCGACGAGGAAGACGGCGTAGGCAAGGTTCAGGTAAGCGGCCCTTGCAAGGACGTTATCGACGCTGCAATGGCTAAGATCAAGGCTATCGTTGCCATCCCAGAGATAGGCGAGGTTTACGACGGTACCGTTCGCAGCATCATGCCTTACGGTTGCTTCGTAGAGTTCATGCCTGGCAAGGACGGTCTGCTCCATATCTCTGAGATCGACTGGAAGCGTCTTGAGACTGTCGAGGAGGCTGGCATCAAGGAGGGTGACAAGCTTCAGGTTAAGCTTGTTGACATCGATCCTAAGACCGGCAAGTTCAAGCTCTCTCGCCGCGTGCTTCTCGAGAAGCCCGAGGGTTATGTAGAGCGCGAGCGTCGTCCACGTCCAGAGCGTGGCGAGCGTCGTGACCGCGGTGAGCGTCGCGACCGTGGCGATCGTCGCCCACGTCGTGAGGAAGGCGAGCAGCCTGCTCCCGAGGCTCCAGCAGCAGAGTAATTCTGCAAGCCTATACTGACAGATGCCATAGAGATTCATCCTCTCTATAGTATATATATAAATAAGGTGTAGTTCCTTTCACGGAACTACACCTTGTTGTTTGTTTGATGGTAGATGTCTGTTGCTGAAAATATCTTTTGCCTGAGAGCGGATCAATTCTTCTTCATCCTGCCAGCCTTCTTCAGCGCCTCGGTCAGTATCCACTGTATCTGGCCGTTGGTGGAGCGGAACTCATCGGCAGCCCATGCCTCGAGGGCGCTCATCGTCTTGGCGTCCAGTCGCAGCACAAAACTTTTCGTATTTTCCTTCTCTTTTGCCATTCTTTTAGTGATTCAGAGTACCTGAGTTGATGACAGGCTGAGCAGGTTCGTCGGCACAGAGCACTACGAGCAGGTTGCTCACCATGGCTGCCTTCTTCTCTTCGTCCAGATTCACGATGTCCTCGTCCGACAGTTTGTTAAGAGCAAGTTTTACCATGCTCACCGCACCGTCCACAATCTTCTCGCGTGCTGTGATGATGGCTGCTGCCTGCTGGCGACGGAGCATCACGGCTGCAATCTCGGGTGCGTAGGCCAGGTAGTTGATGCGTGCCTCGACAACCTCCAGACCAGCCATTGCCAGACGCTCGTTCAGTTTGTTGGTCAGAACCTCGTTGATCTCGGCGCTTCCATCGCGCAGCGTTACCTGTCTGTCGCCGTCGTTGTCGCTTTCGTTGTCATAGGCGTACATTCCTGCCACTTCGCGCAGAGCCGAATCACTCTGTATCGACACGAACTTCTCGAACTTGTTCATACGTGCTGCGGCGGTGTTGCCCACAGCATCTACATTGGTGTCGATGTCGAAGATTGCCTTGTAAGTGTCCTTCAGTCGCCATACTACTACCAGACCTATAAGTATAGGATTACCGGTCTTGTCGTTCACCTTGATGGGCTCGGCGTTCAGGTTGCGTGCACGCAGACTCACGTTCTTCACGCTCATGAATGGGTTCAGCCAGTAGAAACCGTTCTTGCGGAATGTTCCTACATACTTGCCGAAGAAGGTCATCACCTTAGCCTCGTTTGGCTCCAGCATCGAAAAACCGCAACTGAAGATGATGCAGGCAACGAACATCGTGGCAGCCACGCCGAACAACCAATCCTTGGCATCGGGGGTTTCTGTCAGTTGTATGGCTCTCACAAAGGTGAAAATAGTCAGTCCCCACAGCATCAGGTCGATGATGATCATCAGGAAGCCATTCAGATAACCACTCTTGTACTCAAATTCTTTGTTGTTTGTTTCCATAGTCTAAATTATTAAATATTATATTCTTTGGTTCTTTTATTGCAAACTCTTTTGTTTTCTTTCTTGCTGTTGCGTTGCTTCTTTGCCTTTTTTTTTCTTATTGTTGCGTTGCTTCTCTGCTTGTTTTTTTTTTCTTATTGTTGCGTTACTTCTCTGCTTGTTTTTTTTTTTTTCTTATTGTTGCGTTACTTCTCTGCTTGTTGTGTTCTCTTTTTTCTTCTTTTGAGTATTGATTGTCGCGTCTGTTTCTGATATCATTTTAATATCATATCGCAAAATTATTCCTTAATCTGTCTTCCTTTGCTTGCCGGCTCTCTTTTAACAGATTTTTAACAGTTTGGCGCGTGTCTTTGCAACATCGCCTTGTCAAAAGTGCCTGTATTTGCGTTTGTCTGCCTTTCGGCTGTCTGCATTCTCACTCCGGATGGTCCATTGGCTTGTTCTTTGTGTTCCAGTCATAAGCAAGAAATGTATTTTATATTTTTGCGGATTCGTTCATATTTAGTACTTTTGCATCGCCCGTTATGTCTCTGGTTTAGTGTATGCTATGTCTCTTGGATCATATTACTTTTGCCAGAGAGTCTCCGGCAGTGCGTTGTTCCGACCAAAACAAATATCCAGAAACAATGAGAAATTATCATCATCCCTCAATAAAACATAAATAAATCGCTGTCACTAACTCCAGAACAAATAGCCAAGATACGCATGAAAGAGGCAGCAACTCCCGATGCCCTAAAGCGCAATCCCCTCAACGATTACACAGAGGGGTGGTTTCATATAACCCTAAACACAAGAGGAGAAGCCCCAGTATTAGGATACATCACCGGCGACCACAATGCAGAAGATGGCAGCGAGAATGCCCCACGGTGTGTACTGACAGAACTGGGACGAAAAGTAGAAGAGAGTTGGAAACGTAGCCCTTCTATATATCCAGGGATAGAAAACATAGAGTTTCAAGTAATGCCAGAGCACGTGCATGGATTGGTACATCTGAAAGCAGAGAACAAGAAGCATCTTGGACAAATCGTTTGTGGATTCATGGTTGGATGCACGCATGGCTATTGGGACACGCTGGGCATACCGTGGCGCGAGATGACATATGTAAAAGGCGCTCGTGCGCCGGAATGGCAGGACAAGGACCACACGCGTTCCTTCCGTGGTCCTGCCCTCATGGTGCGTGGCTATAACGATGTGGAGGCGGTGACAGAAGAGGAGATAGAGATAAAGCGTCAGTACATACGCGACAATCCTCGTAAACGCCTTGTTACACGATCCAGGCCTGATCGCTTCCGTGTTGTGCGTAATGGACAGTCCTGGAATTGGACATTAGAGCGCGCCCTTGCTGCCGTCGCTGCAGATCCCAGGATTGGGTGTAATCCCGAGAAGTGCCTGTCGTTGCAGGGCAAGGTGAGCCAGCGTCTTAAGCGCCAGCCTGGAGATTCCCGGCTTCTTGCTCTTGACTATGTGGGCAATCGTGCCTTGCTGTCTGCCGAACGTAAGGTGTCGCTCATCTGTCATCGTGCTGATGCTGCCTTTTTCGAACAGCAGAAAGAATCCGTTATGCGGGTGGCACGTGAAGGGGCTGTGGTGGTAAGCGCATTCGTCAGTCCCAAGGAGCGTGATATCATGAAACAACTGATGCAGGAGCAGTTGCCTTTCATCGAACTTATGGATAACGGTTTCAGTGACCGTTACAAGCCTGGAGGCAAGGCCTTTTATTCGACGGCAGAAAACCGCCATGTGCAGATGACGTGTTGGAAGTACGAGTATCAGCCCGAGCAACGTGACGAGCATGGTGGGCGCATCCCCTCCATCAGTCGTGAGATGTGTCTTGCGATGAATGAATTGGTTCGCATCATCAGTGGCGTGAGTGATGATTGGTGGAAGTAGAATGTCTCTCCCACTGCGTCTCTCGGCGTGTACTCCGCCTTCTGAAAACCATATTCAATTGTTGCATGCTCCTTGTTTTCCATAGCCATATAAAGATTCTTTTTTTGATTCAAAAAACTATTCACTTACAATTATACCACCATTTTCTGTTTTCGTACGGAAATTTATCGAAAAAAATCAGGAAGCTTAGCATTTCTACAAACATTTACTAAAAAAAGGGGGGGGGGATATACATAGCGCATAGCGCCAAAACCTCGTGCGTACACGCGCGCACTCCTCCCCTCCCCTTTCTTCTTTGTCTTTTTCTTCTTTTTATAAAGGGGGAGTGGGGGAAAATCTTTTTCTTCTGTTTCTATTGCTTCTTTATGCGAAATTACTTTACACGACAAGGCGCAAAATCGGACTCGCAGGAACTATTCTGAAGCGACGTAGCGTGAGTCGGAAAATCACGGCGCGTGAGTTGACCAAATCACGCACCGAGATTTTTGAAATCACGCACCGTGATTTTTAAAATTACGCTGCGTGATTTTTGACCTTGTCTCGGGTCTTTTGTTATATGATGTAACTGCATGTGAATCAAGTTGATAGGAATTTTATTCTTGAGCACTTGCCCTTCTGTTTTGCTCGTGGTAACGGCTTTCCGTAAGCCTCACGCCGTCTTTTCCCTTTCTTCTTTTATTCCGAAAAACATTTACACCAGCATCATTGTTCTTTCAACATTTGCATGTGTTTGCTTATCGCTGTGTTGTTGGTGTTGAGACTCATCCTTGACTTTTTCGTAGGATTAACATTTTTTTAAAGGAAAATGTGTAGATAAAACATGAAAAAGTGTAGCTTAGCGTGTGTAATACAAATTAACAAGAAATAAGAATGAAGAGACGAGTCGTTGTGCTGTTGTTGCTCCTTTGCGCAATTGTGGCAAATGCGGCGAAATATGAAGCAGAGAGTGGTAAACTGACATCTTACTAAGACCAATAGCTACTGTGAGGTTGAGATAGGCAAGACCTCCACTCAACAGTGGCGCAAATGCATGGACGACGAGCGTGTCATCACCCTCGAGGCTCGATTCCTTCAATAGTTTTCAGATTCTCAAAAAAATATGGTTGGCAACGTGTTTGTTACCAACCATTTTCTTTGGTGCCCGGAACGGGACTCGAACCCGTACGGCCGCAATGGCCAAGGGATTTTAAGTCCCTCGTGTCTACCAATTCCACCATCTGGGCAGCCTTGTTGCGTGGTCTTTCCTCGGGAGGATCGCCTTTGCGGGTGCAAAGATAAGGAATAATTACGAATAACCGATTACTATTGGCAAAATATTTTTGTAAATGGGGTAAAATAGGCGTGTTTTTTACTCAGTCAAAGCCATCAATCAGGAACAATTGGCTTTGTACTATGGCATTGGCAGATATTGCCTTACTTCGGTGAGTTGTTGATGGTGAGGGTGTTGTTGCCGTAGTAGACGTGGTAGCGGAAGAGGGTGATGCCGGCATCGCCTCGGCTTATCTGTCCGAGGTTGTTGAGGTTGTACGTACGTTCGCACGACTTGCAATAGGCGAAGCCACCGGGCTGTAGTTGCAACGGATGTGTGACAGACTTGTCCTTGTAGCAGTTGCTGCAGGCAAGGTCGTAGCAGGTGATGACAGCCATGTCCGAACCCATCTCGGGTATGTTGGGCAGTCCGACGATGAAGCCGCACAGACCCATGTAGAAACCGTGGAAGTTGTCAAGCTGTGCGCGGTTGACTGGTGTGCTGCCTGTAAGGTTGGCGAAGATGAACTGCTCGTTCTTTGCCGTTATGGTGGTCCATTCCCCCTGGGAGTTGCAGGCTGAGTATAGTTGTGAGATGGCAACCACCGGACTGTATGTGAAGTGTGCCGGAAGGTTGCAGTACTTGTTGCTGACCACCATGTCTGTGCAGGCGGCGGTGGCAAGCAGCAGGAAAGCCACAACTCCCCTCAGTATGATGGAGGGGAGTTGCATGGCTTTGTTATGTCTGGTTAGCTTTCTCACGTGCTTTTTACGATCTTTGCTACTTTTTGCGTTTTCTTCCTTATTCCCCCTCGGGGGAGAGTGGGGTGGTTACTTCAGCAGCGACTGTTCAGCCTCCTCGATGCGGTGGAAGTTGAAGCCTCCCCACACGCTGTCCATAAGGGCTGTGATGCGGTCGTTGCAGAGGTTGCCGATGGAACCCTCGTGAGTGTGGTGCACCTCCTTGACGGGCTTGAAGTTGCCAGCCTCGATGTCGAGGCCTACCTTCTTGTAGGCGTCGCGGAAAGGCATTCCATCGGTGGCGAGTCGGTTCACCTCTTCGACAGAGAACATGAGGTCGTAGCGTGGGTCGTCGAGAATATGCTCGTTCACCTTTATCTTGTTGATGATGTAGGCGGTCATCTGTAGACAGTCGCGCAACTCCTGGAATGCAGGCAGGAACACCTCCTTGATGATCTGCAGGTCGCGGAAGTAGCCGCATGGCAGATTGTTCATGATGAGAGTGACCTGTGTTGGCAGAGCCTGCAGTTTGTTGCACTTGGCACGTGTCAGTTCGAAGACGTCGGGGTTCTTCTTGTGAGGCATGATGCTGGAGCCTGTGGTACACTCGTTGGGCAGTTTTACGAATGCAAAGTTCTGCGAGTTGAACATGCAGGCGTCGAAGGCAAGCTTGGCGATGGTGCCTGCAATGGAAGCCATGGCGAAAGCCACGTTGCGCTCCATCTTGCCGCGTCCCATTTGGGCATAGACAACGTTGTAGTCCATCGAGTCGAAGCCGAGGAGGTCGGTTGTCATCTGACGGTTCAGTGGGAACGAAGAACCATATCCGGCAGCAGAGCCGAGTGGGTTGCGGTTGGTCATCTTGAATGCAGCCTGAAGGAACAGCATGTCGTCGACAAGACTCTCGGCGTATGCGCCAAACCACAGTCCGAAACTGCTGGGCATAGCCACCTGGAGATGAGTGTAGCCAGGCATGAGCACGTTCTTGTAGTTCTCGCTCTGCCTGATGAGTTCGTCAAAGAGGGACTTGACATCCTCTGCCACGTGCTGCAACTGTCGGCGAGTGAAGAGTTTGAGGTCGACCAGCACCTGGTCGTTGCGCGAGCGTCCCGAGTGTATCTTCTTGCCGATGTCGCCAAGTTTGCGTGTAAGCATCAGTTCCACCTGCGAGTGTACATCCTCGATACCCTCCTCGATGACGAAGTTGCCGGCTACTGCCTCGGCGTGAATGTTCTTCAGTTCGGCAAGCAAGAGGTCGAGTTCTTCCTTGGTGAGGAGTCCGATGCTCTGGAGCATGGTGATATGCGCCATTGAGCCCAGTACGTCGTGCTCGGCAAGGTAGAGGTCGAGTTCGCGGTCACGTCCTACGGTGAATCGTTCAATCTCCTTGTTTATCTCAAAGTTCTTTTCCCAGAGTTTCATTTGTCGTTATGGATAGTGTGTTAATATGGCAACATTGCCAACATGTCGGCAAAGCGTTCTACGCCCTCCTTCAGTTTCTTGCCCACCATCTGCTTGATGAAGAAGTTGAGGTCGGCACCGATGGTAAGTTTCATGCGTGTGCCGCCGTCGTTTCCTGGCAGAAGTTGAACCCACAGGTTGGCTGCAACAGGCGAGCCCAGCAGTTCCATCTTGACGAGTTTTGGCTCCTCGCGCTCGATGATGTGGAGTGTGAGGTCGGCGCCCAGTTGGTCGATGTGTGTGGTGACAGAGTCGCGCTCGAACGTCATCTCCTTGACACGCTGCTGAATCATCTCGAGCTGGTCGGGGTTGACCTTGTCGCCGAACTGCGCCTTGGCAGCCTCGACGAAGTTAGGGTCGGACATACGCTCCTGGATGACCTGCAGGTTGGTGAGGTCGGAGAGTTTGGCGTACACGCGCTCTACAGGAGCAGGATTGCTCTTGATTGTACTTTCGTATTTAGTCATAAGAATAAATGCTGCGGATGGTTTACTTGTTCCAGTTTGCAGGATCCTTGCGCCACTCGTTGAGAGTCTCGACGTCGTTCTCTGTGATATAACCGATGCGGAGAGCCTCGCTTACGACAGCCTCGTAGTTGGTAAGTGTGTACAGTTTGACGTCAGCATCCTGGAATGCCTTCTCTGCAACAGGGAAGCCATAGGTGTAGCTGGCAACCATGCCCACTACCTCGCATCCGTTGTTGCGGATAGCCTCTACAGCCTTCAGACTGCTTCCGCCGGTGCTGATGAGGTCCTCTACAACAACCACCTTCATGCCTGGCTTCAGTTCACCCTCGATGAGGTTCTCCAGACCGTGATCCTTTGGTTTGCTGCGTACGTATACGAATGGGAGGTTGAGGAGGTCGGCAACCATGGCGCCCTGTGCGATGGCACCAGTTGCAACGCCTGCGATGGCGTCGACGTCGAGGAAGTTCTCAGAGATGATGCGTGCTATCTCAATCTTTACGAAGCTGCGCAAGTCAGGATAAGAGAGAGTCTTGCGGTTGTCGCAGTAGAAGGGTGACTTCCAACCAGATGCCCATGTGAAAGGGTTTGTTGGTTGCAACTTGATAGCTTTTACGTTCAGCAACTTGCTGGCAAAAATGTTTTCGAGATTGTTCATAGTAATACCTTAAAAATTTTTGATTCTTAGGGCAAAGGTACGCAATAATTATGAATTATTGACTATCAACAACGAATTATTTTCAAGAATTGTCTGAAAGAGCGATGGTTAGTATGCTGAAAGTGCAGTTGTTGGCTCCCTTCATAATCTCCTGGATGGCAGAATTGATGGTGGCTCCTGTGGTCAGGATGTCATCGACCACGAGTATGTGCATGTTGTCCAGGCAACTATTTTCTGAGAGCGAGAAGATGTCCTTCACGTTGTCGTTTCTGGACACTCCTGCAACCGTTGTCTGCGAGGGGTTGTTGACCACCCTGACGAGCGAATGGGTGTTGACTGGCAGTCCCGTGGCGTCATGTATGCCGAGCGATATCTGTTCGGCCTGGTTGTATCCGCGCTGGCGCTTTCTCTCCTCTGCGAGAGGTATGGGTATGATGACGTCGATGTCCGAGAAGAAATTCTTGTCGAGCAGTGATGCGGCAAACATCCTGCCTGTCTTGCGGCAGATGTCGATGCGTTTGCCGTATTTCATTTCGACTAGTATCTTCGAACTGTGCGAGCCTTTCGAGTAAGTCCACATGCTTGCCCCACGGCACACCTGAGTCTTTCCCCAGAAGAGTTTTGCCACCTTGCTCTCGACATAGTTGCCGTTGCGTGCCGTCTGGACGCAGGCAAGACAATGCGGACAGATGAAGTCGTCGGCGTTGGTCAGCAGATTGTTGCAGATGCAGCAATGCTGGGAAAACAGAGAGTTGAGGGCGCCGTCAGTCATGGTCAGAAGTCGAAGATGTCGGTTTCGGCGCTGTCGGGCAAGCACTGTCGGATGGCTTGCATCTCGAATCCCCTGCCCAGCGCAAAGCGTATCAGTTTCATGTTGCGCTCGTAGTCGTTGTCAGCCTTGACAGAGCGCGCCTTGCTGCTCAGCAGAGACTGCAGAATGCTCGTGTATTCAGTCTCAGGAAGTCCGTCGAGCGCAGAGGCTATGGACTGCTGGCTGACGTGCAGCATCCGCAGGTTCTGCCCTATCTTGACCCGTCCCCACTTGTTGTAGAGCAGTTTGTCCTTGGCATAGGCGTTGGCAAAGCGGTTCTCGTCCAGGTAACGCTCGTCGTAGAGGTAGAGGATAATCTTCTCGATGGTGCTGTTGTCAAGCCCCATCTTCACCAGTTTTTCGCGTATCTTGTGTTCGCACTGCTCGCTTGCCGAACAGAGGGCAGTCATGCGGCACAGTGCTTCAGTTTCTGTAATAATCTTTTTCATTTCAATCTTGCTTTAATCATGCGAGCGTTGCCAAACTGGTCGTGCCTCAGTTCGATGTCGCAGAAGCCGACCTGCTGTAGCATACTGATGGTTTCGTTGGCGTAGGCACGATTTATCTCGAAGAATATTAGTCCCTCTTTGCTAAGTGTTTTGGATGCAAAACGAGCAATTGTGCGGTAGAAAAGCAGTGGGTCGCTGTCGGGAACAAACAATGCCAGATGAGGCTCGTGGTCGAGTACGTTACTGTCCATATCGCTCTTCTCCTTCTCGCAGATATATGGTGGATTGCTGACAATAATGTCGTAATTGTTCGTAGTGGTGCAATCACTGCTGAGTATGTCTGCCATACGGAACTTGACGTCCAGGCCAAGCGCCTCGGCGTTGCTCCGAGCAATGGACAGTGCCTGCTGGCTGACATCCCACGCCTCGACCTCAAAGTCCAGCGATGCCAGTGCCAGGGCAATGCATCCGCTGCCGGTGCCGATGTCGAGAACCCGCGCCCGGCTTTTCTCGCCGGCTTCACTCTTTGCTCTTACTCCTGCGTCTCTCTCCCGCTTTTCACTCTCACCCCTTTCTCTTTCATCCTTCTCGCTCTCATCAATCCACCTCACCAGTTCCTCGGTTTCGGGACGTGGTATGAGTACGCCGGGTGCCACCCGAATCTTGAGATTACAGAAGTCCGTGCAGCCCAGAACGTATTGCAAAGGTTCGCTTTTCGACAGTCTGCCGACAATTATCTGCAGTTCGCTGATGTCGTTTGCAGATAATTCATTATCTTTGCCCAGTAAAAGGTCGGTTTGCGAAAGTCCGAACCTTTCTTCCATAACGATTCGCATCATGGCTGTAGCCTCGCCCTGTGGGAAAACGGTGCAGAGTTGTTGAATGGAGTCGCGATAAATGCTCATAGACGTACTTCTTAGTTAATGCAAATCTACAAAAAAATGACAAGAAACGGTGCTTTTACTGAAAAAAATGACGAAAAATACATGCGCAGATGCATCCAACTGGCAAGAAACGGACAGGCAGGTGCTGCTCCCAACCCCATGGTTGGAGCCGTGATAGTCTGCGACGGAAAGATAATAGGCGAGGGCTACCATCGCCGTTGCGGCGGTCCGCATGCCGAGGTCAATGCCATAAGGTCGGTGCGACGTCCCGAACTGCTGGAGCGCAGCACTATCTATGTCAGTCTGGAGCCTTGTGCACACTACGGCAAGACACCGCCATGCGCCGACCTCATCATCGAGAAACGAATACCGCGCTGCGTGGTAGGCTGCCGCGACTCGTTCGAGAAGGTGGACGGTCTGGGTATCAAGAAACTGAGAGACGCCGGTGTAGAGGTGGTGGTGGGAGTGCTCGAGAAGGAATGTCAGGAACTGAACCGCCGTTTCTTTACTTATCACACCAGCAAGCGTCCGTTCGTGACATTGAAATGGGCGCAGAGCAGCGACGGCATAATAGGACAGAACGCAGAGCAGAAGAAAAGTCAGCAGTGTGGCGACAATGACGGAACCAATGGCAGTGCAGGCAGGAGAGTGGCTTTTTCGACAGCCCTCACCACGACGCTGGTGCACAGGATGCGTGCCCTCTCGGATGCCATACTGGTGGGTGGACGAACGGCACTGGCAGACAATCCTTCGCTGACCGTGCGCAGTTGGCACGGCAAGAACCCGCTGCGTGTTGTCATCGACACCCACGACTCGCTTCCGTCCACCCTTGCCCTGTTCAATGAAGAGGCAGAGACACTGGTGTGGAAGGACAACGACCTGCATGCCCTGATGGACGAACTCTACGGCAGAAAGGTGCAGACACTGATGGTAGAGGGTGGGGCAGAGGTGCTGCGCCGCTTCATCGAGGCAGGATTGTGGGACGAGATAAGGGTGGAGACCGCACCAGTGGTGCTGGGCGCCGGAGTGAAGGCTCCCTCATTGCCCGAGGCGAGACTGGTCTCGACCGACACGATAGACGGCAACGAGATACGTTGCTTCAGGCGCAAGATGTGAGGCAGGCAAGCCATCGGCCGACCGGCATGAGGTAGCCTTTTAACCGTCGTTTATACTCATAAAAAGTGTGAAAAAGCGAACGCGTCCTTTGTGTAAGTCTAAAAATTTTCCAAAAAAAGTAAGAAAGCAGCCCGATTTTTTCCGATTTGTAAAAATAAAGAGTAATTTTGCACCTTTGAAAATTCGCGCGTGCGTAAATGTTGTGTGCACAAGCGTACGTCGGCGAAACAGAAGACTGCAAAAAGTATGAAGATAAAATCATTTTTCATTCCCGTCCTCATGGCTGTGATAGTGTCGTCGCTCCTGCCATCTTGTAATTCGGAGGAGGAGGTAGGCGAGACAAGCCCATTGTGCTATATTTCCGGTTTCTCGCTTGGCACTCTCAAGCGCGACATCTACCTTAGCGAGGACAGTTTCTACACCGTAACCTTCAACGGTGCTGCTTTCCCCATGGTGATTGACCAGCGTTCGTTGACAATCGCCAACACCGATTCGCTGCCGTGCCACACGCATGTCGACGCCATACTTGCCAACGTTTCGTTTACCGGACTGGCAACCTACACCTACGACGACATCACCTGGTACAACTACAGCGCACAGGATTCGCTCAACTTCAGTCAGCCTCTCAAGTTCCAGATCTATCCCACGGATGGGTCGGGCAGCCGCATCTATACCGTCAAGGTCAATGTGCATCAGCAGGACGAGAATGACATGACATGGAAGATGATGGAGAGCGAAGCCTCGATAGAGGGACTCGCCAGCCGTGGCATAGTGGCTGGTAAGGACGGCATGCTCGTGATGATGGCCAAGGACGGTATGGGCAACGTGGTATGCGCAAAGCGCACAGCGGACGCTGGCACCTGGACACTGAGCAGTGTGTCTCTTGCCGAGCCATGTACAGAGACACTGAAGCAGACCGCCGACGGCACCCTCATGATGGGCTGCAAGGACGGCAGCGTGGTGAAGAGCCTCGACGGCATCAACTGGACCGAACTTCTTCCTGCAAAGGCAAACCGCCTGTTTGCCGGCGTCAGCGAGAAGCGAATATATACGATAGACACAGCCGGCAAGTCGGTGGTAAGTTATGACATGGCTGGCGGAAACGAGTGCAAGGAACTGCTCGACGACGATGCCACATGTCTGCCAGAGAGCAACGTGAACCTGTGCGTTATGGAGATGAAAAACGGTGGCAAGCGACTGGTTATGGCTGGTTCTTCTGTCGAGAACACGGACAAGAGTGCCGAGTTGTGGTCGAAGCCCCTGTCATCGGCAGGAGGCGAGGAGAAGTCGAAGTGGATGTACTTCTCGCACAACTCTGACAGCCGCAATGCATGCCCCGACAGAAAGCCGCTGTTCGTCTTCCCATACGACGACGGACTGATAGCCTTCGGCGGTGCTGGTGTCGACGCAACTGCAGAGGCAATGGACACCATACACTACAGTCCGGACTACGGCATCACCTGGATGCCCATGGAAAAACTTTGCGTTCCTGCTGAGTTGAAGTCGACCAAGGCAGAACTGTCGGCAACGGTCGACGCAGAGGGCTTCATCTGGATTGTGGCAGGCAAGGAGACATGGCGAGGACGCCTCAACCGTGTTGCCTTCAATAAGAAATAATCCATGCCCCAGTGCGGGCTGTTGATTGATAACAGAACAAAGACCGAACGAGTGAGACTGGCAAGAGTAGTGATGTTGACCCTGTTGATGCTGCCATTGACGATGGTGGCTCAGGAACTGGAGTACAAGTTGGAGTTGGGTGCCTGTCTGGGAACCGACTTCTATCTGGGCGATGTCAGCAGCAAGCCTTTCAAGCATCCCGGAGCCATAGGAGGCGTAGTTGCACGACGCGTCTTCAACCCGAGGATGGTGCTGAAGGGCAATCTGGCAGTCGGACACATCTCCGGTTCGTCCGACGGATTCTTCATCCCGACAGATGCTACCGACAAGTCGCCTGCAGGAGGAGTGCCTACGACGGTGAGTTTCAGCAGAAACCTGGTGGACTTCGGCGCCCAGTTCGAATTCAACTTCTGGGGCTACGGCGAAGGAGGAGGTTACAAGCAGCACAGCCGCATCACGCCCTACGCCGTTGCAGGTGCAGGATTCACGCTCGCCACGAAGGGCGGAACCGATTTCGCCTTCAACGTCCCATTGGGAGCGGGAGTGAAATACAAGATAGCACACCGACTGAACGTGGGAGCCGAGTGGACTGTACGCTTCACCACATCCGACAAACTGGATGCACCGAATACAGCGCCGCAGTTGAACCAGCCCTACAACATACAGAGTTCGGGTTTCAAGAACAAGGACTGCTATTCGTGTCTTATGTTTTTCATAACATACGACCTTTGCCCAAAATATAGAAAATGTAACAACTAAGATATGAGTTATAAGGAACAAATAGATTTCGAGCGCATACCACAGCACATTGCCATCATCATGGACGGCAACGGACGCTGGGCGCAAGCACAGGGATTGCCGCGTACGGCAGGTCACCAGGAGGGCGTGTCGACAGTTACACGCATCACAGAGGAGTGTACACGTCTGGGTGTCAAGTATCTTACACTATATACATTCTCAACAGAGAACTGGAACCGTCCGTCGTTCGAGGTGCAGGCACTGATGCAACTCATCCTGGACCGTCTGCACGAAGAGGTGTTCGTCAAGAACAACGTGCGCCTGCGTGTCATCGGCGACTTCGGCCGTCTGCCAGAGGCAGTGCAGAACCACCTGAACAAGATTATCGAGGACACCAAGAACAACGACCGCATGACACTGGTGCTCGCCATCAGTTACTCATCGCGCTGGGAGTTGACCGACGCAATGAAGAACATTGCGCAGCAGGTCAAGGATGGTAAACTCGACCCCGAGACGATAGACGAGAGCACGCTGACAGGTGCACTGCAGACCAGCTTCATGCCCGATCCAGAGTTACTCATCCGCACCGGTGGTGAATACCGAATCAGCAACTACCTCCTGTGGCAGTGCGCATATAGCGAGTTCTATTTCACCAACAAGTTCTGGCCCGACTTTCTCGAGGAGGAACTCTACAAGGCAATCGTCGATTACCAGCAGCGCGAGCGTCGTTTCGGCAAGACCAGTGCGCAGGTTCAGAATGAAGAATAGGTCCACGGGCACAGAATAAGTCTACAGGTACAGAATGAAGAGTGAATGTACAATGCCCGCCGACGCGTCATTGCACATTCTGGATACTCAAGCATATTTAGATGAAAAGAATATATAGCATATTAACAGTTTTGTTTCTGGCATGTATAATGCCTGCGCTGGTTGTGGCACAGACCGTACAGGTGAAACCGCAGGTTGACTACTCGCGAACGCCCCGAACATACACCATCGGAGGCATCAGCGTGGGTGGTGTGAACAACTACGACGAATACCTGCTGATAGGTTTGTCGGGCTTGAGCGTTGGCCAGCGTGTCACCATCCCAGGCGACGATATCACGAAGGCTATCAAGCGCTACTGGAAGAACGGACTCTTCTCGAATGTAAAGATCAGTGTTGACAGCCTTGTCAGCGACTCTGCCTTCCTGCACATCGAACTGACAAAGCGACCAAAGATTTCGCAGATCAACTATCCCGGTCTGAAGAAGAGCGAGCGCGAGGACATGCAGGCAAAGCTCGGTCTGGTGGAGGGCAACCAGTTAACTCCAAACATGATAGACCGCGCCAAGATTCTCGCAAAGAAGTATTTCGACGAGAAGGGTTTCAAGAATGCAGAGATAAACATCGTTCAGCGCGACGATGTGGCACAGCCAGGCAAGGTCATCGTGGACGTCAACATCGACAAGAAGAGCAAGGTTAAGGTTAACCATATATATATAAATGGTAATAGCAACCTTTCTGAGAAGGAGATAAAGGGTACGCTGATAAAGAAGGGTGCCTTGAAGAGCATCCACGAGCGCCACAACATTGGCAGTTGGTTCCGCTCGAAGAAGTTCACCGACGCCAAGTACAAGGAGGCAAAGGACAACCTTATTGACAAGTACGGTGAACTGGGTTACCGCGACGCCCTCATCATAGCCGACTCGGTGGTTCCGCACGACGAGAAGAGCGTGGATGTGTATCTTACTGTCGAAGAGGGCAACCGCTACTACATCCGCAACATAACATGGGTGGGTAATACACTGTATACCACCGACTACCTGCAGTATATGCTCCGAATGAACAAGGGCGACATCTACAACCAGAAGTTGCTCAACGAGCGTCTGTCGTCGGACGACGATGCCATCGGCAACCTCTACTACAACAACGGATATGTGTTCTACCGTCTTGACCCGCGCGAGATGAACATCGTAGGCGACTCCATCGACCTCGAGATGCGTATCACCGAAGGCATCCAGGCACACCTCAGCCACGTGAAGATTATGGGTAACGAGCGTGTCTACGAGAATGTCATACGTCGTGAACTGCGCAACAAGCCGGGCGACCTCTTCAGCAAGGAGGCACTCGAGCGTTCTTACCGTGAGATTGCATCAATGGGACACTTCGACCCAGAGAGTATCAACTATGACATACAGCCCAACGCAGAGGACGGTACGGTGGACCTCGGATGGGGACTCACGCCAAAGTCGAACGACCAGATTGAGTTCTCGCTCGGTTACGGACAGACTGGTGTCATCGGAAAGATTGGTCTGAAGTTCAGCAACTTCTGTCTTGCCAACCTCTTCAAGAAGGATGGTCTGCGTCGTGGTGTTATGCCTCAGGGTAATGGCGAGACGTTCAGCATCAGCGGTCAGACCAACGGACGCTACTACCAGGCGTACAGCGTGTCCTACGTCAACCCATGGTTTGGAGGCAAGCGTCCCAACCAGTTGTCGGTAAGTGCCTTCTTCTCTAAGCAGACCGATGTCAGCGACAACTACTATAACTCAGCTTATTATAACAGTTACTATAACAGTTACCTCTATGGTTACGGTTCGAACGGTTACAACTACTACCAGAACTTCTACGACCCAGACAAGTTCGTGAAACTCGTCGGCCTGTCGTTAGGTTGGGGTAAGCGTCTGCGTTGGCCCGACGACTATTTCCAGTTTATGACAGAGTTGTCGTACACACGCTACATGCTCAAGGACTGGCAGTACTTCCTCGTGTCAAACGGTTCGTGCAACAACATCAACCTCAACTTCACATTGTCGCGTGCATCTACCGACAACCAGATATTCCCACGTAAGGGCTCCGAGTTCCTGCTCCAGGCAACCTTCACTCCTCCTTACTCACTGTTCGACGGAAAGGATTACGCAAACCTTGCCAACAACAACTACGCATCGAACTACCAGAGTCAGTTGCAGGAGAAGTATCGCTGGATTGAATATCACAAGTGGAAGTTCAAGGGACGTGTCTTCACCCCGCTCACACCGGGAAGCAAGTGTCTCGTCCTGATGGCACGCGTCGAGTTCGGTCTGTTGGGTCACTACAATGCCAACAAGCTCTCTCCGTTCGAGACATTCTATGTGGGAGGTGACGGAACCTCGGGCTACAGCACGACATATGCCACCGAGACCATCGGTCTGCGCGGTTACGACAACGGCGCCCTCACGCCAAACGGCAATGCTGGTTATGCCTACGACCGTTTCACCCTCGAGTTGCGCTATCCTCTGATGCTCGGTGCCAGCACCAACATCTACGCGCTGACATTCCTCGAGGCTGGTAACGCATGGAGCAAGATAAAGAAGTTCAATCCGTTCGATATGAAGAAGAGTGCCGGTTTCGGTGTGCGTATCTTCCTTCCTATGGTTGGTCTGCTTGGTATCGACTGGGCTTACGGTTTCGACCCAATCTTCGGCAGCAAGGCTTACTCGGGAAGTCAGTTCCACTTCATCCTCGGACAGGAGTTCTAACATAACAACGATCATTTAAATATAAGCATAGACAATGAAGAAGATTCTAATGAGTTTTGCATTGATGCTGGCATGTGCAGCGTCGATGAGCGCACAGAAATTCGTGCTTGTTGACATGGAATACATCTTGAAGAACATTCCTGCCTACGAGCGTGCAAACGAGCAGTTGAATCAGGTAAGCAAGAAGTGGCAGGCTGAGGTGGAGGCACTGAACAGCGAGGCCCAGACCCTTTATAAGAACTACCAGAGCGAAGCCGTCTTCCTCAGCGAGGAGGAGAAGGGTCGTCGCGAGGAGGCTATCGTTGCCAAGGAGAAAGAGGCAAGCGAACTGAAGCGCAAGTATTTCAGTGCCGAGGGTGAGCTGTTCAAGAAGCGCGAGAGTCTGATGGCACCTATCCAGGACGAGATATACAACGCCGTAAAGGATATCTGCGACCAGAAGGGCTACTCGCTGGTACTGGACCGTGCCAGCGACGCAGGCATCATCTACGCATCGCCCAAGATTGACATCAGCAACGAGGTTCTGCTGAAACTCGGTTACGCAAACTGATAAAACAAGCAATACATAATAATTAATAATAATAAAAACAAAACAAAAATGAAAAAGATTCTTTTGGCCATTCTCTTGATGGCACCAATTAGCATGTTCGCTCAGAAGTTCGCACACTTCAACTCAGCAGACATCATTCCAAACATGAAGGAGTACACTGCAGCCCAGGCAGAGATCGAGACTCTCGCTAAGCAGTACGACGACGATATGAAGCGTATGCAGGACGAACTGCAGAAGAAGAGCGACGAGTACCAGAAGGAGCAGGCTAACCTCCTCGACAACGTAAAGCAGCGTCGTGAGGCTGAACTTCAGGACCTCTATACACGTATCCAGCAGAGTTATCAGGACAACCAGCAGGCTCTGAGCAAGGTACAGAACGAGAAGCTCCAGGCTATTCAGGAACTCGTTATGGCTGCTATCAAGAAGATTGGTGAGGCAGGTGGCTACATCTACATCGTTGACACATCTGCTGGTGTTATTCCTTTCGTAAGCACTACTCTCAGCACCGACGTAACCGCAGATGTCAAGAAGGCACTCGGTATGTAATTCATAGTAGTTTATAGTTTATCTGGTACTCAATCAAGTATTCAATTATGCGAAATAAACTGATATTTGTCCTGTTGCTGCTGCCTGTATGGGCAGTGGCGCAGGTCAGGTTCGGTTATATTAGCTATGCTGATGTCTGCATACAGATGCCTGTTTATGCCCAGGCACAGCAGCAATTGGCCGACCTGAAAGGTAAGTACGAGCAGGAGGCTACCCGTGGCGAGGAGGAGTTCCAGCGTAAGTTCTCCGATTTCCTTCAGGGGCAGAAGGATTTTCCTGCAAACATACTGCTGAAGCGACAGGCAGAGCTTCAGGACCTGATGGAGCGCGGCATTGCGTTCCGCAAGGAGGCTCAGGCGTTCCTCGACAAGACTGAGAAGGAACTGATGAAGGACGTCTATGCAGAACTTAATGCTGCCATCAAGGCTGTTGCCGATGACTACGGCTATGCCTTTGTTCTTAATACAGACGACAACGCGGCGCCTTACGTCAACCCACAGTTGGGCGACGACATAAGCGACCTGGTTCGAGTAAAGCTCGGCATACTGAAGGAGATACCCGTGGTTGTGGAGCCTGTCACCGTAGAACCTGTCGAGGTGTTGGAACCCGACACCACACAGCCAGCAGATGCCGGCAAGGTGGAGGAGGTCAAGGAAGACACCACCACTCAGTTATAAATCAAGTTAAAGCAACCATTTCTCTATGATGTCTCCCATAGGCGTTTTCGACTCCGGCTACGGAGGTCTGACCATTCTGCGTCAGATAAAGGCGATGCTTCCCCAGTACGACTATCTGTACTTGGGCGACAATGCGCGTGCTCCCTATGGAACACGCAGTTTCGAGGTCGTCTACGAGTTCACGCTGCAGGCAGTACGCAAACTGTTCGACATGGGTTGCCAGCTCGTCATTCTTGGTTGCAACACGGCCTCGGCAAAGGCGCTGCGCAGCATTCAGCAGAACGATCTGCCGGGCATCGACCCGGAGCGTCGTGTGTTGGGCATCATACGTCCCACTGCAGAATGTATAGGCGACATAACACTGTCGCGCCATGTAGGCATTGTTGCCACACCGGGTACCATCAAGAGCAACACCTACGCTCTTGAAATAGCCAAGTTGCACCCAGACATAAAGGTTACAGGCGAGGCGTGTCCGATGTGGGTGCCGTTGGTCGAGAACTACGAGTTCGACTCTCCCGGTGCCGACTATTTTGTTGAGAAGAGCATTGGCAACCTGCTTCGTCACGATTCCGAGATAGACACTATCATTCTTGGATGCACACATTATCCTCTCCTTATGGACAAGATTCTGAAGTATACTCCGCGCACGGTTCGCGTAGTGTCGCAGGGAGAGTATGTGGCAAGCAGTCTGAAGGACTATCTCAACCGTCATCCCGAGATGGAGCAGAGACTCTCGCAAGGTTCCACGACACGTTTCCTCACCACCGAGGAACCATCTACCTTCAATTCCTCAGCCTCTATCTTTATGGGCGACTCCACTATCAGCGCCGAGCGTATCACGCTTGGGTAGAATATTATGAAGAAAGGACAAGTGATTAGTTAATAACATAATCCCCGAAAGCCACTCGGCATTCGGGGATTATTGTTTCTACACCTCGTAAGGTACTGTATTGTCGGTCTGTTATGACAGCTGGCTGCCACCCTTTACAGGGCGCTCAATGCTGCTGACTACTACGCTGCCGTCCCAGTCGGTAGCAGAGAGAATCATACCTTCGCTAACCAAACCGTTCTTGAACTGACGTGGGGCGAGGTTGGCAATGAAGAGAACCTGCTTGCCAACGAGCTGTTCGGGTTCGTACCACTCGTGGATGCCACTGACGATGGTTCTGCCCTTTGGTGTGCCGTCGTCAATCTTGAACTTCAGAAGTTTCTTCATCTTTGGCACAGCCTCGCACTCCAGTACGGTGCCGACGCGGATATCCATCTTCTGGAAGTCCTCGAAAGCAACATTCTCCTTGACAGGAGCAGCCTCGTAGTTTGCCTCGGCATTTGCCTTGACGGTTGCCTCCAGTTTGTCCATCTGGAACTTGATGACGTCGTCCTCAATCTTCGAGAAGAGCAGTGAAGGCTTAGCCAGTTGCTTGCCGCATGGCAGAAGGTCGGTCTTGCCAAGGTCCTCCCAATTGAAATTGTCCATGTTGAGCATCTGGCGCAACTTGGCACTCGAGAATGGCAGGAATGGTTCGAAGGCGATGGCGAGGTTTGCAGTGAGCTGCAGCGAGACGTAGATGACGGTCTTCACGCGTTCTGGGTCGGTCTTGATGACCTTCCAGGGCTCCTCGTCGGCAATGTACTTGTTGCCGATGCGTGCCAGGTTCATTGCCTCCTTCTGTGCATCGCGGAACTTGAATGCCTCGAGCAACTGCTCTACGCGCTCCTTGGTGGTGGCAAACTCAGCCAGTGTAGCCTTGTCGGTGTCGGTCAGTTCGCCAGGAGTAGGCACTACACCCTCGTAGTATTTCTGTGTAAGTTGCAGTGCGCGGTTCACGAAGTTGCCGTATACAGCCACCAGCTCGTTGTTGCAACGTGCCTGGAAGTCAGCCCAGGTGAAGTCGTTGTCCTTCGTCTCGGGAGCGTTTGCTGTCAGCACGTAGCGCAGCTCGTCCTGACGGTTGGGCAACTCCTCGAGGTACTCGTTCAGCCAAACGGCATAGTTCTTCGATGTAGATATCTTGTTGCCTTCCAGGTTAAGGAACTCGTTGGAAGGAACGTTGTCGGGCATGATGTAGCCACCGTGAGCCTTCATCATAGTTGGGAAGATGAGGCAGTGGAAGACGATGTTGTCCTTGCCGATAAAGTGGATGAGACGGGTGTCGTCGTCCTGCCACCACTGCTGCCAGGTGCCCCACTTCTCGGGTTCGCGGTCGCAGAGCTCCTTGGTGTTCGAGATATAGCCGATAGGTGCGTCAAACCACACGTAGAGCACCTTGCCCTCGGCACCCTCTACGGGAACGGGAATACCCCAGTCGAGGTCGCGTGTCATGGCACGTGGCTGAAGGTCCATGTCGAGCCATGACTTGCACTGGCCGTAAACGTTCGAGCGCCACTCCTTGTGACCCTCCAGAATCCACTGCTTCAGCCACTCCTGGTAGTCGCCCAGAGGCAGGTACCAGTTCTTGGTGTCGCGCAACTCGAGTGGGTTGCCAGGGTTGTTCTTGTTTGTAGGATTGATGAGGTCGGTGGGAGAGAGTGTGGCACCACACTTCTCGCACTGGTCGCCGTAAGCACCTTCAGCTCCGCATCGGGGACATGTGCCCACGATGTTGCGGTCGGTAAGGAACTCGCCTGTAACGGCGTCGCAGTACTGCTTCTCGACCTTCTCTACCAGTTTGCCGTCGTCGTAGAGTTTGCGGAAGAAGTCTGCCGCAAACTTGTGGTGGATGTCGCTGGTGGTGCGGCTGTAGATGTCGAACGAGATGCCGAAGTCCTCGAACGATTTCTTGATGATGCCGTGGTAACGGTCAACAACGTCCTGAACGGTGATGCCTTCCTTCTTTGCACGGATGGTAACGGGCACGCCGTGCTCGTCAGAACCTCCGATGAAGATGACATCGCGACCCTTCAGACGCAGGTAGCGCACGTAGATGTCGGCAGGAACGTACACGCCAGCCAGGTGGCCGATGTGGACGGGACCATTGGCGTATGGCAGAGCCGACGTAACGGTTGTTCTTTTGAATGTCTTTTCCATTATCTTGTATTATTTTCTTTTACTCCATGTTGAGCATGAGGATGGTGTAGAGATAGACCGCTGTGGCAGGGATGGCAAGCAGCGAACTGTCGAAACGGTCGAGCATGCCGCCGTGTCCGGGCAGGGTGTTGCCGCTGTCCTTGATGCCAAGTGTTCTCTTTATGAGACTCTCCACAAGGTCGCCCCAGGTTCCGAACACCGTCACCACCAGTGCAAAGCCCAACCATTCGGGCAGTGTCAGGATGGAACATACGGCATCGCCCTCGAGCTTGTTGGTCAGTAACCATATCAGTGTGCCGATAAGCATTGCTATAACACCGCCACCGATGCTGCCCACCCACGATTTCTTAGGTGAGATGCGAGGGAAGAGTTTGGCAGGGAACACGTTGTGAAGCATCGAACCGACGCAGTAGGCACCGGTGTCGCTTGCCCAGATGAACACGAAGGTGCTCAGTGGGAAGAGCCAGAAGCGGCTCGACATCTCGGTGTTGAATGCCAGCAGGTTGAGCAGCGCGAAAGGCAGTGCGATGTAGAGTTGGCTCATCAGTGTGCATGCCCACGTGTTGATGGGGTCCTCGTGCTTCAGGTAGAGTTCTGCCACGAGAAGGTAGAGGATGGTAAGTGCGTAGGGCAGGAACAGCAGTACCGTGTTTGCCAAATGGATGAATCCATCGTCATTGCTTGTGCATGTGGCAAACATGGCAATGAAGAGCAGTCCGCTCGACATAGTGGTTATGACAGTGTTCACCTCCACACCCTCGCGACTGTTCATCAGTGTGCAGAACTCTCGTGTGGCAAGCATCGATATGATGCAGAAAAGACCAGCAAAGGTCAGTGGACTGTAGATTGTGCAACCAACCAGTACGGTCACAAATGCTACGCCTGTCAGTGTGCGTAAAATAAAGTTGTTCATGACGTTAAGGCCCCCTTCATCCTCCCCTCGAAGGGGAGGTGCTGTTTTGTGGGTTGTGCAGCAAATGATTATTTCTGATAATTGTCGCTATTGTTCTCTTCATTGGCCGTTGCCTCGCCGTTGGTGGCAGGCACTTCGCCGTTGGTGGCAGGTGTGCCCTCTGCATTGTCGTCCTTGCCGGCAAGATGTGCGTTGTCCTCGAGCAACTGCTCAGTGCGGCTTGTCCAGGGGCGCTTGCCGAAGATTCTCTCTACGTCCTCGGCGTAGATTACCTCGCGGTCCACCAGCAACTGTGCCAGTTCGTTGTGTCCGGCAGCCTTCTCGCGAAGCAACTGCTTGGCGCGTTCGTACTGCTCTGCCACCATCTTCTTTGTCTCCTCGTCGATGAGTCGTGCTGTCTCCTCGGAGTATGGACGCTGGAAACTGTATTCCTGATTGTTGTAGTAGCACAGGTTTGAGAGTTTGTCGCTCATACCCATGTATGCAATCATCGAGTAAGCCTGCTTCGTTACGCGTTCCAGGTCGTTCATCGCTCCGCTCGATATGTGTCCGGTGAACACCTCTTCAGCGGCACGTCCGCCCAGCAGTGCGCACATCTCGTCGAGCATCTGCTCCTTGGTGGTTATCTGTCGCTCCTCGGGCAGGTACCAAGCGGCACCCAGTGCACGTCCGCGTGGCACGATGGTCACCTTGACCAATGGGTTGGCATATTGCAGGTTCCACGAGATGGTGGCATGTCCTGCCTCGTGCAGTGCTATGGTGCGCTTCTCTTCCTCGGTCAGCACCTTGGTCTTCTTTTCCAGACCGCCGATGATGCGGTCTACGGCAGCCAGGAAGTCGTCCTTCGTCACGCGGTCCTTGCTGTGGCGTGCTGCTATCAGGGCAGCCTCGTTGCACACGTTGGCTATGTCTGCACCGCTGAAGCCTGGTGTCTGGCGTGCCAGGAAGTCTATGTCGAGCGATTCGTCGGTCTTGATGTTCTTCAGGTGAACCTGGAAGATGGCCTGTCTCTCGGGCAGGTCGGGCAGGTCGACGTTTATCTGGCGGTCGAAGCGTCCTGCACGCAGCAATGCCTTGTCCAGAATGTCGGCACGGTTGGTGGCTGCCAGGATGATGACACCGCTGTTGGTGCCGAAACCGTCCATCTCGGTCAGCAACTGGTTCAGCGTGCTCTCGCGCTCGTCGTTGCCTCCAGTTGCGGGACTCTTGCCGCGGGCACGTCCCACGGCGTCTATCTCGTCGATGAAGATGATGCATGGCGATTTCTCCTTTGCCTGGCGGAAGAGGTCGCGCACACGGCTGGCACCTACGCCCACGAACATCTCCACGAAGTCGCTGCCCGACATCGAGAAGAATGGTACGTCAGCCTCGCCTGCCACAGCCTTTGCCAGCAGGGTCTTGCCAGTTCCCGGAGGACCAACCAGCAGTGCTCCCTTGGGTATCTTTCCTCCAAGGTCGGTAAATTTCTTCGGGTTCTTCAGGAATTCAACAATCTCCTGCACCTCCTGCTTTGCGCCAGCCTGTCCGGCTACGTCCTGGAAGGTCACCTTCGGACCGTTCTTCTTGTCCACCATCTTTGCCTTGCTTCTGCCTACGCTGAAGATGCTCGAACCGCCGCCACCGCCCATGCGGTTCATAATGAAGAACCAGAAGATCAGTATTACAATAAGTGGTGCAAACGGTAGGATGTGGTTTAGCAGTGTGTCGTCGCTCTGCTCATACTCCACCTTCACCTTTTCGTGCTTGCTCAGGTAGGTCGAGTCGTTGTTCACCTTGTCGATGTACTGCTGAACGCCCTCGCTCGGACATACCACGTCGAGGTATGACTCGCGCTTGGGGTCGACGTTGTGGCGGAACACGTCGCGTGCGTGCTCTGCAACAATGAACATCTTCAGGCGTCCGTCTTTCTCGTTTATGGTCAGTCGGCTGCACCAGCCGCTGTCCACGTATTCCTGGAACTCGCTGTAGGTTGCCTCCTTGGATGTGCCGAGTGTCGATGTGCTGTCGCCAGTCAGGAAGAGGTATCCTAATACGACGGCTATGATGAGATACACCCAGCTCAGGTTGAAGCGAGGCATCTTGTTCCTGTTATTATTGTTCGTTTCGCTCATAATTCTTCTTCTCTGTCTTGTTTGTTTTAGTCAAGGTCGGGAATCTCTGTCAGGTTGGCGTCTGCCCAAAGGTGTTCCAGGTCGTAGAACTCTCTCTCTCCGGGCAGGAAGATGTGGACCATGACGTCGGCATAGTCCATTGCCACCCAGATGCTGTTGTTAAGTCCGGCTACCTTGATGGGATGTCCGCCTCCAGCCTTGAAGACCATGTCGTCTACACTGTGTGCCAGGGTGTGCACGTGACTGGGCGAGTTGCCTGTGCAAATGACGAGATACTTGCAGATGGTGTCATCTATTTCCGTCAGGTCGGCAGTCGTTATGCGGTGTCCTTTCTTCTCTTGAAGTCCCTCGACGATATTCTTTACCAGTTGTTCTGTTGCAATCATTAAGTAATGGTTATAAGCAGGTACTCAAACTAATCTTATACCTTATTTATTATTTATGTTTGTATATATCTTTGCAAAGATACTATAAATACTCAGTTACTTGAAATTTTGCCTTCAAAATCTATGTCCTTTCACTTTTTTTTAGAGTTTACGTGCATTTTTTGAGCGAAAAATTTGCAGTTAAAGAAAAAAGCAGTAACTTTGCACTCGAAATCAAGACAGCAACGCTGCTGACGAGATTTACAATGATTGGGCTATGGTGTAATGGTAACACTGCAGATTCTGGTCCTGCCTTTCCTGGTTCGAGTCCGGGTAGCCCAACAAAGAGCTTTCAACTGTGGTTGAGAGCTTTTTTATTGTCGCTGCGAAATGCGTGCTGTTGATGACATTCCTTTTCGGTGGGCGACGTGGCAGCGACAAGATAGCAAAAGAAAAACGGTGCGAGGTTTTATGTTCCCTCGCACCGTGATTTTTTTATTTCGCAGCAGAAAAATTTTTTTTACGCAGCAGAAAATTTTTTTTCGCGTAGCGGAAAAAGTTTTTTTTCTGCACCAGAAAAAATTTTTTTCTTGTTCCAAAAAGGGTAAATAAAGTCCTTTCGTTTCTGTTACTCTGCGTTACGCATCTCCTGCTCTACGGTCTTGATCTTCTGAGCGAGGAGTTTGAGTTCCTCCTTCTGCTTCTCGACCTTGCGCTTCATCTCGTCGACGAGGGTGTTGCCCTTCTTGCTGCTTGCGCTGAGGAAGCAGATGTTGTTCTCGTAGGTCTGGATTTCGCTGCGAAGAGCCTCGTATGCTCTCATCATGCGGTCGTGCTCGCGGTTCAGAGTGCTGCCTCCCTCGCTGATGCGGGTCTTCAGGCTGTCCTTGAAACTGTTGAGTCGGCGTGACTGAGCGTTGAGGTTCAACTGCTTGTATATCTGGTCGCATGCTGCGCGATACTTCTTGTAGAGGTTGTCCTTCTCGCGGAAAGGTACGTGACCAACACCGTTCCATTCAGCCTGCAGTTCGCGTACGCGCTGTGCTGCATCGTTCTGTGTCGGGTTCTCTGCGATAGCCTGGAGTTGCTCGATGATAGCCTGCTTGTGAGCCATGTTCTCCTTCTCCTCGTTGCGCTGGTCGGCAGTAGCCTTGTTCTTCTCCTCGAAGAAGTGGTCGCAGGCAGCGATGAAGCGCTTCCAGAGTTCCTCTGAGTACTTGTGAGGTATGCTGCCGATGGTCTTCCAGTCCTTCTGCAACTGTATGAACTGGTCGCTTGCAGAGCGCCATTCGGTGCTGTTCATAAGTGCCTCTGCCTTCTCGACGAGTGCGGTCTTCTTGGCGAGGTTCTCGTTCAGTTCGTTCTTCACCTTCTTGAAGAATTCTGCCTTCTCCTGGAAGAACTTGTCGCATGCAGCACGGAAGCGCTCGAAGATCTGTGCGTTGGCGCGCTGTGGTGCGTATCCGATGGTCTTCCATTCAGCCTGGAGTGCGATGATCTCTTCAGTCTTGGCATTCCACTCTGCAAAGTTCTTGAGTGCGTCGGTAGCAATAGCCTCGACCTTCTCGCAGAGACCGGTCTTCTTGGTGAGGTTCTCCTCCTCCTTCTCCTTGATGGCAAGGAAGTGGTCCTGATGGCGCTTGTTGACTACGGTGCTTGCAGCTTTGAAGCGGTTCCATATCTCTTCGCGCAGTTCCTTTGCAACCGGACCAATCTCCTTGTATTCCTGGTGTAATCCCTGCAACTGGTTGAATGCGCTGATGACATCGGTCTCCTCGGCAAGTTTCTCAGCCAGTTCGCAGAGGTGTGTCTTTGCCTCGAGGTTCTTCTTGAAATCGTATTCGCGCATCTCGCTGTTCATCTTCAGCAGGTCGTAGAACTGCTCAACGTAGAGCTGGTAGTTCTTCCACAACTCTGTGGCGTTCTCTGCCGGAACAGCCTTTATCTCCTTCCACTCTGCCTGCAGAGTCTTGAACTCGTCGTAGCTCTTGTTAGCCTCTTCGGGAGTGGCAGCCATTTCCTTGATGCGTTCGATGATGGCAAGCTTGCGGTTCAGGTTCTCCTGCTTGATGCGGTCCTGCTCGGCCTGCTGCTCGGCACGGCGCTGGCGGATAGTCTGCATGGCAGCCTTGAACTCCTCCTCGGCGGGGTCGAGTGTAGGCATGAACTGCTCAGCGTCGCCTCCAGCCTCGATGAAGGCTGTGCGCTCTGCCATCTGTTCTGCTTTGCGGTACTTGTAGAAGAGTTGCTTCAGCGTGTCCAGTTCGGTGCGGTCGCTGCCGTCCTCGCTGGCTGCTATCTCCTTGGCGCGTGCCACTACCTCCTCCTTTGTTTTGAGGATAGGCATCTGAACGTCCTCGTTCACGCCGTTGGTTGTTTCTTCTACTGTTGTCTCAGCGGCTGTTTCCTCAATAGCCTGGGTCTCGTTCTCTAATACTTGGTCTGCCTCCTTAGCGACCAGTTCATCAGGGTTAATCATTTTACTTTGTTTTTAGTAATTGATTTATGTTAACGGTTCACTTTTGCGCACGATGCGCTGCCGTACGCACCTGCATACGCGCGTGCAATGCGCTACGGATTGCAAAATAAACTAAAAATGCTGAACCAACCTAATGTTTTCGACAAATAATTACTTATACAAACACATTTTATGCAAAACTTAACTAACTTCGTAGCAGACAAAATAATATATAGCAACAATGAGACTTGACGGAAGAAGAGAGAGTACGAACGTGGACGACCGCAGAGGTCGAAGTGGTGGAAGTGGCAAGATGATGGCTGGCGGCGGCGGACTGTGCCAAGAAGATATGCGACAACTACTTGCAGGAGAAGGCGCGCGGATACAGCACGCCAGAATCTTTCACTCACGGAACCAGTCAGCAGCGTTCAAGGTGCCTTAAACTCGGACTCTCGACGGGCGACCTGCGTCAGGATCGCATCTTCGAACTAAGCGAGAGTCAGTTGTAGCATTTATACAACTCACATATATATTTACAAGCAAAGCGCCCTCATGCCGGGGGCGCTTTGTGTTTATGTCAGTTATTGTTTGGTGAGTCCTGGAATGATGCTGATTGCACCGGTATGGGTTGTGTGAACTCAGAACAGCGACTTGCGCTTGAAGTACCACCAGAAGATGACGATGAGAACTGCTGATATCATCAGTGCCAGGGGGAAACCTCCCGCCCACGACTCCATGCCGTTGATTAGGTTCATTCCGAAGTAACTCGACACGAGCGTAGGAATCATAAGGATGATACTCCACGAGGTCATCATCTTCATGACGTTCGACATGTTGTTGTTGATGACGTTGGCGTAGGTGTCCATCGTCGAGTCGAGAATGTTCGAGTATATGACACTGGTTTCGCGCGCCTGACTCATCTCGATGTTGACGTCCTCGATGAGGTCGGCGTCCAGTTCGTCGATAGGCAGTTTGAACTTCAGTTTCGAGAGGAGCGTCTCGTTGCCTCGGATGGATGTGGTGAAGTATGTCAGCGAGTCCTGCAGGCGCGAGAAGTTGATGAGGTCGGTGTTCGATACCTTGTGGTCGAGGTTCTGCTTGGCACGCTCGATGAGGGTGCTGATCTGCTTGAGTCGCTTCAGATACCACACGGCGCTCGACAGGAAGAGTCGGAAAGTGAGGTCCACCGAGTCGGTGAAGCCGATGCCGCGCTTCTGCTGGTAACTTACGAAGTCTATCATCATGCTGGTCTCGAAGTTGCACACCGTGATGCAGACGTCGCCCTTCAGAATGATACCGAGCGGTATGGTGGTGAATGGTGTACGCGAGTTAGTCTCCTTCGCATAAGGTATACGAAGAATGATGAGAATCCATCCATCGTCGATGTCGTAGCGGGCACGCTCTTCAGTATCGGCAATGTCGGGAAGGAAGTAATCGGGTACGTGGAGTTTGTTCTCCAAAAAGTCACAGTCTTCCTGCGAGGGGCAGGTTACCTGAACCCAGCATTTGGGTTCCCACTTATCGATGGTCTGCAGACCTTGATTGGTATTCCAGAATGTCAGCATCTAATTTAATTTCTGTCCAGTACGCATGGCGGCACTCTTTTTTGAGGCGAGTCCGCAACGCAGTTCCGGGGTTGTTCGCACCAGGGTTAATTATCGCCTGGTGGAGTTCGTCCGATGCTCCTTTTCCAGGCTTACTCAGTCATATTATCCGCGTGATAGTCGTCCATCTTTTGGTTTGTAGTTAACTTGTTTTATTTTGTCTCGGAAACCACGTCTGCGATTTCGGCTGCAAAAGTAAGCAAAATCTTTTTTATGGCAAAATCTTTTTCGTCATAAAAAGAATAAAAATATTAAATCGGGTGAGTTGGTAGTCGCTCTCAGTCGGTATGCTTTCGTTGGTCTACACCAGCGAGGTCCTGGTATGTTATGTCTTCTTTATGAAGATGCAGGGCTTGTCGTGGAGTGCTGCTCCAAACGTGGTGGGAACGAATGTTATTTGGTGCTTGCTTTTCGTGCTGTCCACCGCTACGCGAATGTCGCGCACGGCATAGCCACGAATGACGTTCTGCTTCCATTCCTCAGAACGGTCGTAGGTCTGGTACTCCACGTCGGGTGTGGGGACGCCATCGACCGATAGGCGGAAGGCAAGGCGGTTGCCCTTGCGTGGGTGGATGGGTTTGAGGTGCACGCGCAGTGTCACCGAGTCTGTGCCGAGTGGAGTAGTGAAGACGTGTGGATTGTCTACATCAAACAGTACATGGTCTGTTTCACGATGCAACGCTTCCCACAGTGAAGAGTCGGGGTACTGGGGCAGCATGTCTGCCGTCACCTTCTGGAAGACCGGAAGACGGCGGGGCGATGCATCCATAATGCCATCCCACTTGCCGCCGGCGCATACCTTATTATATATATAGGTGAGTGACTGTATGCTGTCGTAGGCCTCTTCGCAACGGTCGGGACACAGGAACTTGAAGTTCATCTGTGCTGCTGCCTGAACGGGGTATTTGACAAGTTGGAAGAAGGCATCCCTGCGGTCTGCGGGCATATGCTGGGAGAGTTCCTCCACCTTGTCGGATATTGTTAGATAGTCCTTTACGCGTTCTGCAACCCTGGCTCTGGTCCAGTCGCCAAGTATAGGGTGAATCTTGCTCCAATATGACTTGTCGCTCTCCTCGACTCGTGTGCCAGCCATATGCTCTGGTTTCATCTCTTCGGACAGACGAAAGTAGGTGCACATCACATCCATAATCTCCTTTTGATGCTCCGTCCCGAACTCTCTGCCGACGAAATGTTCCAGGAAGGGGATGCGACGCATAGTCGGTATGTTCGCAGTGAACCCCACTTGTTCTTTGTCCCCGATTTCATACGGCTTTCCGTCCCATGCCAGTTGCATGAAGAGTTCTATCTGATACTCCGAAGGCTTGATGTCGCCTACGTTGAGAATCCACATCTGGCGTATGCCACGCCCATAGGCAGCACTCATCTCCTGCTCCAGCAGTTTGGGTGACAGCGAGTTGAGCCACAGGTAGTCGTGAGGTCTGCCCCAGTAACTGACGTGATAGTATACGCCGTTACCTCCCTTGCGACAGCGTTCTGCGGAGTCGGGGAAGTGTCGTATGTAACCGTAGTTGTCGTCGGTCCACATAAGGGTGACGTCGTCGGGCACCTGGAGTCCTGACCTGTAGATGTCGAGCACCTCCTTGTATGGCACGAAGACTTGCGGCACATCCGTGCCTCGTGGGTGAGTGCCTGCGAGCATCTGGCGCTGGTCGTCGATGACCTTCTGCAGATAGCGCACCTTCTCGTCTGCCGTCTTCACGCCCTGCATCGAACCGTCGTGTACGCCACGCATACCCAGTGTATACACTATTTCCTGGTCCTTGACGTCGTCGAGACGTTTCTGCCAGAAGCGTCTTACCGACTCGCTGTTGGTGACGTAGTTGTAGTCGCCATCTCCGCTAATTTCCCATTCGGCAGCAGGCGACGTTGCCATTGGTTCGCAGTGCGAGCCACCAATGTAGATGCCGTAGCGGGCAGCCACCTCACGGTTGCCCTCGATGGTGAAGAACGGTTGTGAGCACTCGTGCATGGCGGGCCAGTAGTAGTTGGCACGAAGTCGAAGCATAAGTTGGAAGATTCGCTCGTTCACTTTCGGTCCGATGGCTCCCTTGATGTGTCCCTTGCTGACGGTCCACGCCTCGGGTTCTTGTTGTGTTGCCCATGGGTTGAGTCCCCAGTCCTCGTCGTTGATGAAGATGCCTCGGTATGCCACGGCTGGACCCTGTTGCTCGTCCAGTCCTTCCTTCAGAATGAATTCGTTGAGTTTGCGAGGCGTGCAGTCTGCCCAGTATTCCCACGGACTTACCCCCATCTTGCGGGATATCTCCAGCACTCCGTATGCCAGTCCGTGTTCGTCGGCTCCGGCTATGTGCAGTTTTCCGTCGGTGACAGTGATGCGGAACCCCTCGCGCGGCAATGTAGAATCAACAGTCAGGATGATGTCTGCCTTCTTCTGTGCTTTGACCGTCTTCACCTCACACGACAAGACGTGGTGTGCATCCTCACAGAACATCGTGAGGGCAGTCTGCGTCACAGGTCGCTCCACCCTCGGCACAAAGACCTTTAGCTGTGTGCGTGATGATACGATAAAATCCTTAGCTGTGATGCTTGTTATGCTACACAGCCAGAGTAGTAAGAAAGATAAATGCCGTAGTTTAGAGTTCATGAGTCGATAACGTACTCAATACTTTTTAGAGTGCACTGATGGCATCAGCAGAAAGTCCCGTAACTTGCGAGATAATGTTGACGTCAACCCCCAATGCTTTCATAGACTTCGCATTGGCAAGGTTGGCTTGAGCTGCACCTTCTGCAAGTCCCTCTGCTCGTCCCTCTGCTCGTCCCTCTGCTCGTCCCTCTGCTCGTCCCTCTGCACGTCCCTCTGCACGTCCGGTTTCTATTACGCTTCGCTGATAACGTAAGTTCTCCATCATACGATAGTAGTCGTTCTTCTCGGCGTCGTTGAGGAGATCTACGCGCAGACGCTCGCGAGCTTCCTGCAGTCCAGGAGCCGTGGCTGTGATGGGGATGTCACCAGTCTTGAGGAAACTTATCCACTCGTCGAGAGGGGTGGTAGCAACCTGGTCAAACATATCAATACGCAAGAGATAATACTCGGGGAATATCTCTGAAGGAGCATCACAGTGGAACGCATCCTTCTGCGCCTGTGACAACACCAGTTCGTCGTTTTCGTCATGAAGGCTGACAAACTTTGTGGTTCCTTTATAAACATAGTCCTTGCCCTGGCCGAGCGAGAAATAGACGATATTGATGGAGTATACCTTGCGTATCTTTTCATAAGGCTCGCCCTGCTTCATATATTCGGAGATACATTTGGACGTTCCGTATGCCATACGATGGAAGTAGTCCAGCTCGCGGTTGTTCTGAATCTCAAAGATGTAGAGATTCTCATTCTCGTCCTCGGCAAGTATGTCCACACGATTAAACTTGTCGGTTTCCGTATCCTTGTTGCCCTCGCTCTCAAGCAACGACTTGATGAAGATTTTCTTGCCAAGCAATGCTGTCAGCAAGCCCTCAACGATACAGTAATCCGCCTTGTTGCGAAGCAATCGCTTGATGGCCCAGTCAAATCGTACTAACTTATCGGATGTATACATAAGATTCTCTTTTTTATGTCTTTAATCTATTTTCTGCAAAAATAGAGTTTTTATGGAAAACGACCAAATAAATGGAAGAAAAAAGATGAACATGCTAAGTCTGTTGTTATAAGTAGAATGCTTCTTTTATTAAACCTTTCGGAGTATACAGCGCAGAAACCTGTTGTTCATATGCTCCTATATAAGTGACATATTTTGGCTCAGGTGCGGAAGTCCGTGGATAGCCCACCAGGCATGTTAACCGAAGAT
>CAMAFX010000020.1 GCA_945833925.1 uncultured Prevotellaceae bacterium | reverse complement strand
ACAAATAACAGCAAAATCAAGGACTAATGTCCATTTAGCGGACAACAATAATTTCGGATATGCCAGTATCAATCTGTGATAGTATGTTACCAACAAGTTTACGCTGCTCCAAAGACATTGATTCCATCATGTTCTATTTGCTGTCTAAGGTAAGAATTAAGTGAAGGATGGTCTCTCACCACATCTACATTACAACCCAGAATTTCTTCCAAGTATTGCTTTGCTGCAATAACGAGATACATCTTTGCAGGCATCTTCACATAAATATCGATATCACTGTTCTCTGTCTGTTCTCCCCTTGCAACAGATCCGAAGATATACAGTGACGATATGTTAAATCGTAATGTCAAATCTGATATATGTGATTTGATGATTGATATATAATCGTTTGTTGTCTTCATTTATAATCGTTCCTTTTTTGCAAAAGTAATTAATATTTTACTTACTACAAAATATTCTTATTATAAATAGTCCTATCTCAACACCTTGTTTCTTCTCTGCAGCGCCACAAGTATGCTACGCTCTGCATCAGTGCGGTGGTCAACAACATCGTTGGGGTTAATCTCCTTCGATGTCGTTATCTCCATATAAACGATGGTTCCCTGCCAGTAGCCATTCTCCAAGACTACCGTGTTGTTGTCTTTGTGAATCAGTTTATGATTACCTGTCTTCCCTATCTTTCCGCCCAGTCGCCACGGTCAAGGCTGCGGTAGCCTACGGCTTCGGCTACGTGGTTCATCTCGATGTTATCCTTGCCTTCCAGGTCGGCAATGGTGCGGGCTACTTTCAGGATGCGGCTGTAGGCACGGGCAGATAGGTTGAGCCTTGCCATAGCCTGTCGGAGCAACTCCCTTGTTGGCTCGTCGAGTACGCAGTACTGGTTGAGAAGTTTCTCGGTCATCTGTGCATTGCAGTGAATGCCAGGATGATCCTTGTAGCGCTGCTCCTGAATATGGCGGGCACGGATGACACGCTCGCGTATCTGAGCAGAACTCTCGCCCGGAGCTGCCTTGGAGAGTTCCTCGAAACTGAGCGGTGCTATCTCTATCTGGAGGTCGATACGGTCGAGCAAAGGACCGGAAATCTTGTTAAGATAGCGTGTTATCTGTCCAGGAGTACAGACACAACGCTTGGTGGGATGGTTATAGTAACCACATGGGCATGGGTTCATTGCTGCCACGAACATGAAGTTGCAAGGATAAGTGACACTGTACTTGGCACGAGAGATGTTTATCGACCTGTCCTCGAGCGGCTGGCGGAGTACCTCGAGAACATTCCTGTTGAACTCGGGCAACTCGTCGGCAAAGAGAACACCATTATGTGCCAGACTTATCTCGCCGGGCTGAGGATTGAGTCCGCCGCCAACAAGTGCCACAGGCGAAATGGTGTGGTGGGGACTACGGAAAGGACGTGTAGCAATGAGTGAGGTGTCGCTCTTGAGAACACCTGCAATGGAATGAACCTGTGTCGTTTCGAGACTCTCGCTGAGCGACAGTGGTGGCAGAATGCTGGGCAAACGCTTGGAAAGCATACTCTTACCACTGCCCGGAGGTCCTACCATGATAACGTTGTGACCACCTGCAGCTGCCAGCTCGAGGGCACGCTTGACGCTCTCCTGCCCCTTGACATCGCAGAAGTCGTATTCGAATGTTGTCTGCTGGTCGTAGAACTCACGTCGCGTATCCACCTCTGTAGGCTGAAGCATATTGCCACCATTCAGCAGGTCGACAACCTCGGTCAGGTTGTGTGCTCCGTATACCTTCAGGTTGTTGACCACGGCAGCCTCGCGTACGTTCTGGATGGGAACGATAAGACGCTCGTAGCCCATGCTGCGTGCCTTGATGGCAATGGGCAATGCTCCGCGAATGGGCTGGATGGAACCGTCGAGACTCAACTCGCCAACCATCATGGTGGTGGGCAGCAACTGACAGGTGACAACGCCTTCTGCCGCCATCATGCCGACTGCCATTGGCAGGTCGTAGCCACTACCCTCCTTCTTGACATCTGCCGGAGCAAGATTGATGGTTACCTGACGCATGGGCACACTGAAACCGCTGTTGTGTACGGCTGCCACAATGCGCTCGTGGCTTTCCTTGACTGCATTGTCGGGCAAACCGACCAGAATAAAACGCATGCCCTGGGTAACGTTCACCTCCACCGTTACGGAGATTGCCTCGAGACCCTGAACCGCTGCACTATACGTTTTTACGAGCATAGACTATATCTGTATTAGAACCTATATCCCTTCAACTTTGTCACGTCCGACTCAATACGCTGTATCTTGCCATCGCCACCCACAAGGATGATTCGAGGCAGCGAGGTGATGCCCAGTTTGCCAACCAGCGGACTGTTGAAACCCTTGTAATCGCAATAGGTGGGAATACCAGTCTGGGATGAAGGACCATTAATCCTTAGTGAGAGACTGTCGACGTCAAGACTGTAACCAAGAACCTTGACACTGTCGTTGGACTGTTCCTTGATAGTTGCCAGTTCGCGGTGCAGGACGTAGGCATTGCCCTGCCATCCTGCCCAGAAGTAGAGGATGAAGGGACTGCCCTTGTAGGATGCAAGAGAGTGATGGGTGCTGTCGGCTGTAACGACATCGAAGGAAGGCATAGGGGCACCCTTGCGCAGAGCTGTACTGTGACGGATGATGCCGGCGAGGGCTGCCACCTTGGGCGACTCGGGCTGTGCCTGACTCAACACATCGTACAGACGGTTGATGCTGTCGGCAGGCACATCGTCGGACATAAGAAAATACTGAGTGAGAAGATGTACCGAAACTGCGTTTTCGGGATGCTGGCGGATGATGCGTGCCGCCGTGTTGCGCAGCGACACGAGGTCGTTCTCCTCGCACTGTTGTCTGAACTCGGTGTAGAGTTCGTTCTCCTTGTTGCCCTTCACCTTCACTTTCCACAACTCCTGGGCATCGCCGTCGATGCTTATGTCATCACCGCTGTGCGCCCAGATGATAAGGTTGGTATTGTTGGGATAGACGATGGAGAACGTAGCATCGTAGGAGAGGTCGCACAAATACTCGAACTCGCCATTGCGAAGGTGCAGCGTGTCGACATGGTCCATGCCGCCATCGGTGCTCAGTATAAGGAAGTCTGCCTGGTTTATTCCCTTGTACTCGCCTTCGATGCAGAGTTTACCCTGAGGCGTACCACAGGAAAACATGACAAAGGAAAGCACGACGGCGAGGGAAGCACCAACAAACGGGAACTTACAACGACGGAAATAACGATGACATAAGCGAGTGTCTATCATGGGAGAACTGATTTTGTGCACTGACATTTCGGAAAAAGACAGAACGCCTCGCTGGACGGGTATTCCAACAAGGCGTTCTATGTATTAATGATATTATTTTACCAAACTCTTGACTGTGCTGCCGTACTTGGCAAACTCGAGGTCCATGAGGGCACGCTTAGCCAGTGTTGGATCCTTCTCGATAACCTGACGAAGACTGTTTACCAAGGTACCGGTGTCGCTTGTGCGTGCTGCCAGGACAGCCTGCAGATAACTGGTGGTTGCGTCTGGATTCTGGATGGCAGAGATGGTCTTCCCGGCAGACTCGTAGTCCTTGTTGAGAATCTGTGCCAGTGCAGCAGCGTTGTTGTTTACACCATGAAGGCTACTCTGAGCCTGCACGTAGTTACCCTTGGCAAGGTTGAGTGTTCCCATAATCTCCTCGAAGGTGTTGCTGCCGCTACCCTTGGCAAGGAAGGTTTCTGCCTTGTCAACATTACCCTCGAGAAGTGAGATGAGGGCCATGTTGGTGTTAACCTCGGGAGCATTGCTGCTGATGTTCTGTGCCTGCTGCAGATATTCCTTTGCTGCAGCAACGTTGCCGCCTGCATATGCCAACTGTGCGAGGTTATTGAATGCACGGTAGTCGGAAGGATAGAGCTGGGCTGTACGCTGGAGCCATGTCTGCTGGTCGGCAGCATTCTCCATGAGTGTACCTGCACCATAGAGCAACTCCTCGACGCTCAGTTTGGAAGCATCGCTGCCGAACTGCTCGATAATCTGGTCATCACTGCGACCGATGACATCGTAGCGGACAATGAGGCGTGCACGACGCAACTCAGGCATGATACCCTCCTTGATGTCGGTGTATATCTCGCTCATATTCTTGATCTGCTGCTCGCGCTGCTCTGGGTCCTGATACATCGAGAGTACACGAAGGATGACCTGCTTGTCCTGAAGGTTGCTCTGCGAAACGAGTTCCTGGAAGCCGTCCCAATCCTCGGCTGTGTACTTGGTGTTGATGTCGGCATCCATCTGAATCTTCTTGAGTTCCTTCTTGAGGAAATCAGCACTTACGTTCTGGCGTGCCTCTGCCAGTTTCTCGTTGAAGTCGAAACGACCATCTGGCGAAGCGTATGCACTGACCTCTACGTTCTCGAGTGCACGTGTCTCCTCGTTGTCATTGATTTCCTTGAGAATGTTGACAAGATCGCGAACACTGACGTTGGTCAGCTCGCTGGTGCGGAGGTTTGCCTGGGCAATGAGGAACTTGATGTTAGCCTCCTGCTTCTGCTCGATGATACGCTGGAAGGCATCGGGAGCAATGGCAGCATTGCTGTTGGAAAGGCAACGACCAAGAAGGGTGCTTGTTGAAAGCACACCGTAGCCCACCTTAACCTCGGGGATGCTTACAACCTTCTTGCCAACCTTGGCATCGAACTGCAGATAGAGATCGCTCTTGAGCATCTCCTCGCTGTATGCCCAGGTGTTCTTCATCGTGAAGTTACCACCTGTCTTGTACTGGATGGTAGTGGCATTAGCCTCTACCTTCTCGCCCTGGAACGAAGCACTCTGTCCCTGTGCCATACCGTTGCCATACTTCAGCACGGGTGTGATGGTTATCTGTGCCTTCTTCTTCATATACTTTGCAGGGAAAGTACCATAGATTGTGGCTGGAACCTCGTTGCCAACTGCCTCCAGCGGAGTTGGATTTACCTTGAAATATTCAGGATAAAGTGGACCTAACTTCGAGCAACTTGTGAGAATGAATGCACTGCCAAGCGCTACCAAAACGATTTTCTTTTTCATATATCTCCTTTGTTTTTACATTTTTCTGCACAAAGATACGAAAAAGAATTCATAATTGAATTAAAAGTTAATAATTAAAAGTTAAAAAATTGCGTGGCAGACGATTAAAAGTTAATAGTGAAAATTAAAAAACTGAAAAAATGCGTGATGAACGCTTAAAAGTTTTTAAAAAAAGGTTGCTTCACCACCCTTTCACCATCCTACAAAAGAGACCGGGACGACCTCACGGCCGTCCCAGTCTCTCGTTAGATCTTTAGGATAAAAGATTTGTTTTAGATGTCTAACTTAGGTTTATAGAAAAGCATTAAAATGTGTCAATTCCGGACGGAGCATCATGGACGAAGCGAGGTGTTTGCAATGCCTGTCTTGTCCTGCAGACGTGCCAGTGAGTCAGCCAGCGACTCGACATTCTTGTCAAGAGCCGTTTCGGGCGACTCGTTGACAATCTGCGAAGGTATGAACATGGCGTTCACATCGGCAGAATCGGAGTACATACCCTGCTGGACAGCCATTCCAAGCGTAAGGACTATTGCCACCACAGCAGCAGCCTTGAAGAAGGGGCGGATGCGATACTCCATCTTGATAACCTTAGCCTTGACCACCTTCCTGCTGTCGGCCTCGTCATCGACAAGTGCCATCATGCGCTGATCGAAATCGTCGGACAGACATTCCTCGGAGAGCGCATTCTCGGCCTGGAAGATTGCCTGATACTCCTTGAGATGAGATGGCACATCATCCTGTGCAAAGAAACTGCGCAGTATGCTCTCTTCCTGCAGTGATGTCTCACACTCCCAGTAGCGTTCAAGCAGTTGTTCGATGTATTTATAGTCCATGTCTCTCAAATTGGCTTAGTTGTTCTTTCAATCTTATTCTCGCTCGGTGCAGATAGACCTTTACCTGACTCTCGGATATGCCAAGGATGGATGCTATCTCGTCGTAGCGTTTCCCTTCGTTGTCGCGCAGCATGAGTATGCTTCGTTGCACCTCGGGAAGTTGCTCGATTAACCGCTTCAGTGTCTCAAGTCGCATCTTGCTGTCCAGTTCGTCAAGCGGAGTGATTGAGGAGCCTGACTGTTCCACCGTGTCGTCGAGCCTCATGTTGTTCATTCGAGCCGACTTGCAGTGGTCGAGAGCAAGGTTTCGGCAGAGCGTCATGCTGAATGCTTCGAGCGACTCTATCTTCTGCCATTCATCGCGACGCTCCCACAGTTTCAGCATTGTATCCTGAACTATGTCCTCTGCTTCCTCTCTGTCAAGCGTGACTCGCAATGCAAGTCTGAAGAGCTTGTCCTTGAGCGGAAGTATGTCGTCACGGAACCTTATTTCTCTCATCACTCTATAATGAAGACGATTGTAAAACCGGAAAGTTACAGCAATATGAAAAAAAATCTTTTATTTTTGATCGTAAGCGTGTTTTGGATAGTCGACGGTGTAGTGAAGTCCGCGACTTTCCTTGCGCTCAATTGCTTGACGTGTGATGAGATAACCTACGTTTATCATGTTGCGGAGTTCGCATATATCCTTGGTCGGCTTGACACGCTTGAAGAGTTCCTCGGTCTCTTCGTAAAGAAGGTCGAGACGTGTCCAGGCACGCTTCAGACGGAGGTCGGAACGGACAATGCCGACGTAGTTGGACATAATCTGACCCACCTCGAGCATATCCTGGGCGATGAGCACCTTCTCCTCGTTCGACATGGTGCCCTCGTCGTTCCACTCGGGCACAGCATCATTGAACTTGTATCCGTCGATAACCTGCAGTGAGTGCTTTGCCGCCGCATCAGCATATACAACAGCCTCGATGAGCGAATTGCTGGCAAGACGGTTGCCTCCATGCAAGCCTGTGCACGAGCATTCGCCAACGGCATAAAGGCGCTTGATAGACGACTCGGCATTGAGGTCGACCTTGATGCCTCCGCACATATAGTGGGCACTTGGGCAGACGGGTATCATCTGCTTGGTGATGTCGATACCGATGGAGAGACACTTGGCGTAGATATTGGGGAAGTGATGCTTTGTCTGCTCGGGATCCTTGTGAGTGACGTCAAGACAGACGTGCTTCAGACCGTGAATCTTCATCTCGCGGTCGATGGCACGTGCCACGATGTCGCGTGGAGCAAGCGAGAGTCGCTTGTCGTACTTCTGCATGAACTCCTCGCCGTTTGGCAACTTCAGAATGCCACCATAGCCACGCATTGCCTCGGTGATGAGGTATGCAGGATGTGTCTCGGCAGGGTTGTAGAGAACGGTGGGATGGAACTGCACGAACTCCATGTCCTTGCATTCTGCCTTGGCACGGTAAGCCATGGCTATGCCGTCACCTGTTGCGATATTGGGGTTTGAGGTCGTTGCGTAGACTGCTCCCGTTCCACCGGTAGCCATCAGAGTGACACGCGACAGGAAGGTGTCCACCTTCTGTGTGTCGGGGTCGAGGATATATGCACCATAACATTCTATGCCGGCGGTACGTCGGTTGACTTCCTGACCGAGATGATGCTGTGTGATGATTTCCACAGCATAATGATTCTCAAGAATTGTGATATTGGGATTGTGACGGACTGCCTCCATCAGTCCGCGCTGTATCTCGAAGCCGGTGTCGTCGGCATGGTGCAGAATGCGGAACTCGCAGTGTCCGCCTTCGCGGTGCAGGTCGAAGTCACCCTTCTCGTTCTTGTCGAAATTGACACCCCACTTGACCAAGTCACGGATGCCGGCAGGACCTCCCTTGACCACCTGCTCCACTGCCTGAGGGTCGCTGATGTAGTCGCCTGCTATCATTGTATCCTGAATGTGCTTCTCGAAATTGTCCACCTCAAGATTAGTAACTGAAGCAATACCTCCCTGTGCCTTTGCCGTATTGGCCTCATCGAGAGTTGTCTTGCACACGATGGCCACCTTTCCTTTTCCGCTCTGGGCCACCTTTAGGGCATAACTCATACCGGCAACACCGCCGCCGATAATGAGAAAATCAAATTTACGAATCATTGTTGATGTTTTTCTGCATTTTCAAATGCAAAACTACATAAAAAGTTGATTGGTTGTATCGGAATACTTGTTGTTTATGAAAAAAAACATTAACTTTGTCGCAAACTGAACAGAAAATGAGTATAAGAAACTACCTTTTAGGAGGCTTTGCATTGCTGACTCTTCTGGCTTGCGGGACGAGCAGAAGGGTACACGAACCGTCATCGCACGTTCCAGACACAGTCGTACCGGTTGTTGCCGTGGACAAGAGCCGAACTGACGACTCTGTCAACCTGCCCATCCGATATAATAAAAATAAGGTAGAGGCATTCGGGGGAACAACCTGGCAGGGAAGGATACAAAGAGAACTGGACTCGCTGTGCAACCTACCTCTGTTCGAGACGACACAGATAGGCGTGTGCGTGTACGACCTGACCGACCGGCAGTTACTCTTCGCCGTGAATGCTGACCACAGAATGAGGCCCGCCAGTTGCCAGAAGATAGTGACCGCCGTGGCAACACTGCATCACCTTGGAGCCAACCACAGTTTTACGCCGGTTGTCCTGCAACCGGGATGGGGATGGTGCTGGGACGACAAGGAAACGGGCATGAACGACTTCGGATACAAGGGCGACCGCAGCAGCAAGGACACCCTCTTCGTGCAGGAAAAGACGATGACTATTGCCGAGGTGCTCATGCCGATGATGAAGCAGAGCGACAACATGCTGGCGGAGAGCATGTTCCACCAACTGGCAACAGCAGAACAGGCAGCCGGCAACGCATCTGCCATCAACCCCAAAAGCATCAGAAAAGAGGCAACAAAGAAGATAAACGCCACTATAAGCCAGACGGGGCTGAAGGCAGACAACTACACCATAGCAGACGGCAGTGGTCTGTCGCTGTACGACTACGCTTCGCCCAGGCTACTGACACATCTGCTTATTTTTGCATACGACGAGAAGAGTATCTTTGACACGCTATACCCCACCCTGCCCATTGCTGGAGTAGACGGAACGCTATCAAAACGAATGACAGGAACACCGGCGCAGAACAACGTGCATGCCAAGACAGGAACCGTAACCGGCGTCAGTTCGCTGACAGGCTACTGCACAGCGCAGAACGGTCATCTGCTTGCCTTCTCGATTATCAACCAGGGACTAAAGAAGTCTGCCGACGGCAGGTCCTTCCAGGACTGTGTCTGCGCAGCACTCTGTAAATAAACAAATCATCTAACGTCTTAATACCGAGCACCATGAAATACAAGTTATTAGTACTTGACGTGGACGGCACATTGCTGAACAGTCAGAGAGAGTTGACAAAGCGCACAGTAGCAACACTGCGCAAGGTTCAATCAATAGGAATAAAGGTGGCACTGGCATCGGGACGCCCCACGTATGGCATTCTGCCCATCGCCAAGGCACTCGACCTGGGCAACCACGACGGTTTCATCATATCGTACAACGGAGCGCAAGTGGTGAGCGCACGCACTGGCGAGGTTCTATTCGAGAGAAGCATCGACCCACAGATGATTCCATATCTCGAAAAGAAGGCGCAGAAGACAGGCATGACAATGGCTTACTACGACGGCGACGAGGTGATAAGCACCGACATACAGAACGAGCACATCGTGGACGAGGCAAAGATGAACGGCATGAAACTGCGCCAAGTGGAGCAGTTAAGCATAGCAATAGAGGACAGACCTACCGAGGTGATGCTGGTGTGCGACGACGAGGAGGAACTGGCTGGTCTGAACGATCACATGCAGCGCCACCTGAACGGAGTGATGGACACAATACACTCCAACCCCTACATGCTTGAGATAGTAGGATACCAGGTGGGCAAGAGTTACGCCATGAGCGCACTGGTACAGAAGATGGGCATCTCGCTCGACGAGGTGATAGCCATAGGCGACGGTGGAGCGGACATCAACATGATACAGATGGCTGGCACCGGCATCGCAATGGGCAACGCCACCGAAAACGTACGCCGATGTGCTGACTTCTCGACTCTCGACAACGACCACGACGGTGCCGCCCTTGCCATAGAGAAGGCTATAGTGGCTGAGGTGCAGACAACCGTGATACCTATTGACGCACTCAACGCACAGTCGAAAGACACGCTGATGGGCAACCTCGGCATACAGTACACCTTTGCAAGCCCTGAACGCATAGAGGCAACAATGCCCGTAGACACACGCAACCGCCAGCCCTTCGGCATCCTGCACGGAGGCGCCACACTGGCACTTGCCGAAACCGTTGCCGGACTGGGCAGCATGGTGGCTTGCAAGCCCGACGAGACAGTTGTGGGAATGCAGGTCAGCGGCAACCACGTCAGTTCGGCACACGAAGGCGACACCGTACGCGCCGTCTGCACACCCGTCCACCTGGGTCGCTCAAGCCACGTGTGGAACGTCGACGTGTTCACATCGACCGGCAAACTGGTAAGTTCGGTTCGCGTTATCAACGCAGTAATGAAGAAAAGGGGATGAGATGAAGGTAAGGCAACAGCCTTCCTTCACACCATACCTAACAAAGAAGGAACTACTCTAATGACTATTTTATGACTACGAGATGGCAGACCACTGCCTTCTTGCCGTCCTCGGTGTTGGCAACGACATTGTACACACCACTGCCGACACGCTGCCCCCTCTTGTTGCATCCGTTCCACACGAACGTACCGCCGTTTGACACTCCGCTCATAATCAACTGACCGGAAGGCGAGAGAATCTTCACCTCGCTGTTGTAGGTGAGTCCCTCAATACGGATGGGGCCGTTGTAGTCAGGGCGGACGGGATTCGGATAAGCCAGCACCTCGCTCTGCACAAGTTCCTGCGCAGCCTCAGTGGCATCGCTCATGTAACTGCACAGACCATAGTCGGTACCTATCATCACCTCGCCGGTGCGGTGGTTGACAGCAATGCTCTGGATGTTGTCGGACAGCAAAGGCGAGTCGCTGGAGAGGAAATGATGTATCATCTCCTGACCATCGGGGCTGACCAGGAAGATGCCGTTGCCGTTGGTGCCTATCCACTTGCGGTTGGCGCCGTCGACAGCAATGCACGACACGTCAACATTGTTCAACAGATAGTCGGCAAGTCCGCTGCCGTCGTTGCGTGCTATCTTTACCTGGTTGTAACGGAAGTTGTCGTCGAAGAATGTCATAGGGTCGTCAATGACAAACAGACCCATTACAGTGCCGCACCAGACCCTGCCATCGAGGTCCTCCGTCAAACAGCGGAAGAGACGCGGGTCGTAGAGAGTGCCGTCCTCGTTGGTCAATGTGGCACGGTGTATGTGCTTGTCGTCGCGGGTGTTCTGCAGTGTTCCGTTGGTATGGAAAGCATAGAAACCACCTGTTCGTGAATCAACGATAAAGTTAACCCCTGACGTCGTGAAGAGAAAGTCGGTAGGTGTCGGCCTGCCTGCCAGATCGCTGTAATAGAGAGAGTGCCATTTCCCCTTTGGATCTATGTAACGCAGCAGTGTGTCGGTTTCCGCATTGAACATCCACATATTGCCATCGGCATCGTACTGTACGCCAAGTGCCGTACAGTAACTCAGATAATTGGCACTGGAAGGAAGAATGGAACGTATGGGACTGTTGTCGCAGTCATAGTGCTTCGCAAACCTACCGTTGCGGAACTCATAGAGTCCGCTTCTGAAGGAGCCTACAAAATGATGACTGTCGTCGCTGGGGTCCTGCACCAGTTCGGTGAAGTTGGTATGCGAGATGTTTGGGTGGCTCTCCTTGTACGAAGTATCGAAATTAATCCACTTGCCATCCTCGTAGTACATCGCAGTACCCTCGTATCGAAGTCCGACATAGTTGGGACTGCCGCCAGCCACCAGCAGACGGTCGCCAGCATAGGATATCCTGTAACACAAGTCGCGGTAAGGACTGTTTGGCTGAATGCACTGACCCGTGGCAACAAAACTGCCATCCACCAGTTTGTAACTGCACAGACCCTTGTCGCCACAACTTACCCAGTAGGTATTGCCCTTGCCTGTCGAAACGTCCATCCACTCGTTGTCGAGAGCGAATGTCTGAATCGGTTCGCCGTCGACAAGTATGTTCACCTCCGACTGATTTGCAAAGAGGAATGCATCGTCGCTCAACTGGCTGAACACGGTAAAATCGCCGTTCTTGATATTCTTTATGGAGTTACTCGTAGCCTTGAAGACAGCATGCGGATAGTTGATGTAGACCGAACTGCCTGCAATCTTCATATCCTTCCATCCCGCCGACGCGTGAATCTGCCTCCAACTGGCAGTCTGATGAAGGTTCGACACCTTCGAGTCAGCATAGTAGAGACCCGTCTTGGTGCCCAGCCACACCTGTCCATCGACAACCGCCATGCTCTGCACGTTCAGATTCAGTTGGAAAGTCTCCTCCACCACGCACTGCGCCATGTCTATCGTAATGTAGCCGAATCCTGTTGCCAAGTATGCCATCTTGCCTGCCACAAAGACCTTGTTGACCTCCTTGCCGCTCAACGTCTTGTCCTTGAGACTTGATATGTTGACAACATTGTCCTTGCTGTCCATAAGGTCGATATTGCCGTTGTCATAAACGAGAATCAGTCGCTTTGCCTCGCGACTGTAGTCCATATACTGGATGCGCACATCGTTGAGGTCGTTCAGGCAATCGTACAATTTGACACTACTGTCGTCGGTGTCGTAACGGAAGAGGTTTCCGTTGCAAAGCGAATACACACTGCTGCCCACCACCACGTTTCTCGTTGCCTGCCAGTAGGATGGATAAACCTTCCACTCGCCCAAGGTTGACGCCTGGGCATAGTTTAACGGAAGTCCCGCGCCAAACAGGACGAACACAGTCAAAACAATAGTAAGAATTCGCTTCATATTCCGAAAGTTATTTCACGATAAGTTTATAATGGCATTCCGCCATCTCACTTTTATAATAACGCCAAAAAAAACAGATTATTGCAATCTGTTTTTAATCTTTCTGCAGGAAAGCAACAAGTTTCTGCGTAGCACGGCCACGATGGCTGATTCTGTTCTTCTCGGCAGGACCCATCTCGGCAAAACTCATGCCTGCCTCGACCGGTGCAAAGATGGGGTCGTAACCGAAACCTTCCAGACCCTTGCGCTCTGAAAGAATCTCGCCCTCGACGACACCCTCGAAGAGGTGCTCCTCGCCGTCGCGTATCAAGGCGATGACGGTGCGGAAGCGAGCAGTGCGCTGCTCTGCACCATTCAGTTTGTCAAGCAGACAGAGGATGTTGGCGTCCGAGTCGTGGCTGTCGCCATAACCGTTCATCGAACCGAAACGTGCCGTGTAGATTCCGGGGGCTCCTCCGAGCGCATCGACCTCGAGACCGGTGTCGTCGGCAAAGCAATCCACATTATAGTGCTCGTGGACGTAGCGCGCCTTCTGCAAGGCATTGCCCTCCAGCGTGTCGCTGGTCTCGGGTATATCCTCGGTACAACCTATGTCCTTAAGTCCCTTTACCTCATACGCAGAGCCAAGTATCTGACGAATCTCGCGCAGTTTGTGCTCGTTGTTGGTTGCCATTATCAGTGTGTTCTTTTCCATATTCAGTATAATAAGATGCTAAAGCTGCAGAGCGTAGCGTGTGCTTAGTTCTTTATTCTGTCAAATCCCTCGCCAAAGACGCCCTCGACATTGCTTACCGAGACGAAAGCTCTGTGGTCGACACTGCGGATGAGACGCATGATGTTGGAACGCTCACGCTTCTTGGCAAGAATGAGGAGCACATGGCGCTCCTCCTTGCTGTACCATCCCTCGCCGTTCAGCACTGTAACTCCACGGTCCATGGTAGCGTTGACCTCGTTGGCTATCTTCTCGTATTGATTGGATATTACCATTATCTGCACACTCTGGTTGGCAGAGTTGAAGACAAAATCGAGGACATTCATTGAGATGAACATGCAGACATAGCCAATCAGCATCATCTGTATGTCGTGGAAAACAAAATAACTGGAACCCACGATGACAAGGTCGAGCAGGAGCATTACCGTTCCCAACTGTATGTCGCGGTACTTGTTGACACACGAGGCAATGATGTCGGTGCCACCTGTGCTGCCGCCAGCATGGAACACGATGGCAAGACCGATACCCTCGAAGCATCCACCGAGCACACAAGCCATGAATCGCTCGTCACCAACCAGTTTCTGCAGCGAACCGTCGGGCAGTTTGATGAATTCCTGTGCCAATCCGATGGCAAAGGAGATGACAATATTGGCGATGAGTGTTCGTGCCGTATAGCGCCATCCCATAACCCAGAATGCCAGGGACAGAAGTACAAGGTTGATGAGAAAATAACTGTACTGTGCAGGGAAGCCCGTAGCGTAGAAGATTACTGCCGCCACGCCACCCATGCCGCCACTCGTTATCTCGTAAGGAAGCATGAAACAAGCATAGCCTATAGTATAGAATATCAGTCCGACCAGCATCATGGCATAGTCCTCGAGCATTCCCCAAATATTCTTCTTGTCAATAAAAGCCATTAGTACGTTGTGTAGGAAAAGTGAAGTAATGATACATATAAAACCGCTGTCACGCCACCAGGCATCACGCCTTTATCATGTTGAAGCCCTTACCATAGGCGCCTTCTACACTGTGCAGGGTGACAAACGCTTCGGGGTCCACGTCACGGATGAGTCGCAGCACACGAACCTGCTCACGCTTGTAGACCACAGTGATGAGCACCTTGGTCCCCTCGTGTGTGTAACCTCCCTCACCGAAAAGCAGTGTCGAGGTGTGACCGGTCTCCTTGCGTATTGCCTCCATGATGTCGTTCTCGCGTTTGCTGTATATGGTGAACTGCACGCTGCGCTGACTACTGTTTATCATCATGTCGACAGTGAAGGTGTAGACCACAAGCGTAACGTAGCCCAGCACTACCATCTGCCAGTTGTGGAACAAGGGCCAGCAAGAAGCGATGACAAAGAGGTCGAGGTAGAGAAGGACACGTCCGATGGTTACGTTCTTGTACTTGTTGATGAGAGCGGCGATGATATCCCAACCGCCGGTGCTGCCACCGCTCATGAACACCAGTCCGATACCCAGACCGTTGAGTATGGCACCGAGAATACACGCCATACTCTCCTGATTGTCACCAAGAACCTTTATGAGCGTGCCGTCATCCTGGGTAACAATCTGCTGTCCGATCTCAAGATAGAAGGTGAGCGAGATTACGGCATACAGCGTCTTCAAAGTGAACTTGGAGCCGAGTTGCCACCAAGCCAGCAGCAGCAGAACGGCATTGACGATGAGCAATGTGTACTGCATCGGGAAACCTGTGGCATACTGCAAGATAGCCGCCAAACCGGCACCGCCACCAGTGGTTATGTGGTAAGGAAGCATGAACGCTGCCCATCCCACGTCGTAGATGGCCATACCGAGGTTGATCATTACCATGTCCTTGATAAAATCAAAGACCTGATTTCTCTTTATTCTGTCTGTTATCATTGCTAAGGTTTGAAACGTTGTCCCACCGTCGTTTTAGCGGTGGGACAACGGATGATTTGTTATTTTACTACTATATTTACAATACGACCAGGCACGGCAATAGTCTTTACCACCTGCTTGCCCTCGAGGTACTTCTGGCTCTCTTCCGCCTCCATTACCTGAGCTATCATCTGCTCGGATGTTGCGTCGGCAGGGAACTCCATGGTGAAGCGCACCTTGCCGCTGAACTGAACAGCCAGTTTCACAGAACTTTCGACAAGGTACTTCTCGTCCAACTCAGGCCACTGGGCGTCGCACACCGAAGTGTCGTGACCAAGTGCCTCCCACAACTCCTCGGCAATGTGTGGAGCGAATGGTGCGATGAGAACAGCCAGAGGTTCGAGCACCTGACGCGAACGTGCCTTCTGCTGAGCCAACTCGCTGGTAGCCACCATGAATGCAGGTATTGATGTGTTGTAACTGAACACCTCGATGTCGGCAGTTACCTTCTTGATGAGTTTGTGGAGAGTCTTCATGCTGTCGGCAGACGGCTCGCTGTTGTCCACCTGAAGATTTCCCTCCTTGTCCCAGTAGAGTGCCCAGAACTTCTTGAGGAAGCGGAAGCAACCGTCGATACCGTTGGTATCCCATGGCTTGCTCTGCTCTACGGGACCGAGGAACATTTCGTACAGACGCAGTGTGTCGGCACCGTAGTTCTCGACAATCATATCGGGGTTGACAACGTTGTACATACTCTTGCTCATCTTCTCGATTGCCCAGCCGCACACATACTTGCCGTCCTCGAGGACGAACTCTGCTGTGGCATACTCGGGACGCCATGCCTTGAACGCCTCTGTGTCGAGCACGTCGTTCTTCACGATATTCACGTCGACGTGAATTGGTGTCACGTCGTACTGGTCCTTCAAACCGAGGCTGACGAATGTGTTGGTGTCCTTGATGCGATATACGAAATTGCTGCGACCCTGAATCATTCCCTGGTTGACAAGTTTCTGGAATGGCTCTTCCTTCTTGCTGATGCCAAGGTCGAAGAGGAACTTGTTCCAGAAACGGCTGTAGATGAGGTGGCCCGTAGCGTGCTCGCTTCCACCGACATAGAGGTCAACATTCTGCCAGTAGGTGGCTGCCTTCTCGGAGATGAGCGCCTCAGAGTTGTTGGGATCCATATAGCGCAGATAGTATGCGCTCGAACCAGCGAAGCCTGGCATCGTGTAAAGTTCGATTGGGAAGACGGTCTTCTCATCGACAAGCGACTTGTCGACAACCTTCTTGTTCTGCTCGTCCCATGCCCATACCTTTGCGTTGCCAAGCGGTGGCTCGCCAGTCTCGGTTGGCTTGAAGTCCTCAACCTGTGGCAGTTCGATAGGCAGGCACTCCTCGGGAATCATTGTTGGGATGCCGTTCTTGTAGTAGACCGGGAATGGCTCGCCCCAGTAGCGCTGACGGCTGAAGATGGCGTCACGAAGACGGTAGTTGACCTTGACGCGGCCCAGGTTGTGCTCGGTGACAAACTTCTTGGTTGCCTTGATGGCTTCCTTGATGGTCAGACCGTTGAGGCAGAATCCGTCGAAGGCAGTCTTGCCCTCAACAGGCGAGTTCATGACGATACCTTCCTTGGCGTCGTAACTCTCCTCGCTTACGTCCGCTCCCTCGATAAGAGGAATGATGGGCAGATTGAAGTGCTTTGCAAAAGCATAGTCGCGGCTGTCGTGAGCAGGAACAGCCATGATGGCTCCAGTACCATAGCCAGCCAACACGTACTCGCTGATATAGATAGGACACTTGTCGCCTGTGATTGGGTTGACGCCGTAGGCACCGCTGAATACGCCTGTCACGGTGTGGTCGATCATGCGCTCGCGCTCGGTTCTTCCCTTCACGTACTTTATGTACTCGTCTACTGCCCCGCGCTGGTCGGCTGTAGTAACCTTGTCCACAAGTTCGCTCTCGGGAGCCAGCACGAAGAAGGTCACGCCGAACATAGTGTCGGCACGGGTTGTGAAGATGGTGAAGTCGAAGTCCTGGTCGGCAACCTTAATCTGTACCTCGGTACCCTCGGAACGACCAATCCAGTTCTTCTGGGTCTCCTTGATAGAGTCGCTCCAGTCGATGGTGTCCAGACCGTCGAGCAGACGCTGGGCATAGGCGCTGACACGCAGGCACCACTGGCGCATCTTCTTCTGCTCAACGGGGAAACCGCCACGAACGCTGACGCCGTCCACAACCTCGTCGTTTGCCAGAACGGTGCCAAGACCAGCACACCAGTTTACCATTGTCTCGCCCATGAAGGCAATGCGGTAGTTCATCAGCACGTCGCTCTTCTTCTTGTCGTCCCACGAGTTCCACTCGTCGGCGGTGAAGGTGAGTTCCTCCGAACAAGCCACGTTGAGGTCGGCTGAGCCGTGCTCCTCAAACCACTTTACGAGTTGCTCGATGGGCTGAGCCTTCTGACACTTGACGCAGAAGAACGAGTTGAACATCTTCTGGAACGCCCACTGTGTCCAGTGATAATAGCCGGGGGCACAGGTGCGAACCTCACGGTCCCAGTCGAAGCAGAAACCTATCTTGTCCAACTGCTGACGGTAGCGGTCGATATTGGCAAAGGTTGTCACCTCGGGGTGCTGGCCTGTCTGGATGGCATACTGCTCGGCAGGCAGACCGTAAGCGTCGTAACCCATTGGGTTGAGGACGTTGAAGCCCTGCAGGCGCTTGAAGCGTGCATAGATGTCGCTGGCAATGTAGCCGAGAGGGTGACCAACGTGCAGACCTGCGCCGCTTGGATAAGGGAACATGTTCAACACGTAGAACTTCTTGCGGCTCTCGTCCTCGCTTACCTTATAAGTCTTGTTGGCAACCCAGTTCTGGTGCCACTTCTGTTCAATCTCTCTGAAATTGTATTCCTTCATACCTTATTTATTATAAATTTGCGCGCAAAGATACGAAAAAGAATCAAGAATAAAGAATAAGAAAAGAGAAAACGAATGATTTGCCGCAAATTAGCGCAGGCAGCGCTCTGCAGAAAACAATAAGAGCATCCTTTTTCGCAAAAGAACGCCCTTCACATCTAATCTCAATTGAATCTGAAATCAATCAATCTTAAACCTTAATACTAACTAATACTAACGATACTAACTTTTTTCTTTATTCTAACTTTATTCCTTCAATCTCAATAATGCTTTTCCTAACCTAATGCATCATCTTTTGACCTAAACAAATCTAATACCTAACTAACCTTAAATCTAAACCTAATACCTTATGTTAAATCTTTGTTACCTTAATCCTAATCCTATTCACCGTTCACACGGTCATTCTGACTTTATCTTTGTTTTACCTTTTACCTAAAACCTAATCGAATCCTGATGTCCTGCGGAACAACTCTTTGTTCCTTTTGACACTGCAAAGTTAAAGCGAAAATCAGAGATGACAAACATTTGCATACAAGTTTTCACAATTTTGCGTCTTTTATTGATTTATGTCAATATACATTGGCGAAAATACGGCTATTTGATGTATAACCACGCTTTTTACGTACTATTTTCCTTAAAAGTCCGTAATTTCGTTTATGTTCTCGTTTTAAATATGTAACTTTGGAGCATAAACCACAAAATGTACTATATGAAAGGAATTCTTGCATCGTTTTTATTTGGCATGACGCTTTGCGCCATGGCCGACAATGAACCCCTGAAAGGTTTTGAGTATGGTAGCGTAGCCGCTCCGAGCGGTAATGAATGGCAATCGCCTGAGAGACTGTCTCTTAACAAATTACAGCCCAAGGCATATATGTTCCACTTTGCGGCCGGAGACAACGCCTCAAGCGTGCTTCCCGGAGCAAGCAGTTACTATCAGTCGTTAGACGGAACGTGGAAGTTCAATTGGGTGGAGACTCCCGAGAAGAGACCCACCAACTTCTACGAAACGACTTTCGACGCATCGGCATGGGACAACATAGAGGTGCCCGGATGCTGGAACGTGCAGGGTCTGCAGAAGGACGGCACAATGAAATATGGTGTGCCCATCTACGTCAATCAGCCTGTCATCTTCTACCACGAAACCAAGGTGGACGACTGGAAACAGGGTGTGATGCGCAAGGCACCAGAGAAGTGGACTGTCAACAAGTACCCCAACGAGGTCGGATCTTACCGACGCACATTCACCGTGCCAGCAAACTGGAACGGAAGAAACGTCATCATCAACTTCGACGGCGTGGACTCGTTCTTCTACCTCTGGATTAACGGCAAATACGTTGGATTCTCCAAGAACAGCCGCAACACAGCTTCGTTCGACATTACACCTTATATAAATAATAAGGGAGAGAACGTGGTGGCAGTTGAGGTGTACCGTTCGAGCGACGGCTCGTTCCTCGAGTCGCAGGATATGTTCCGTCTGCCAGGTATCTTCCGCAGCACTTACCTCACATCTACACCCAAGGAGAAGATTGAGGACCTGGTTGTCCGCACCGTTGGAATAGAAGCAGACAAGTCATTGGTGAAAGTCGAGATGAGCATCAGCAACACTGGCAAGAACAAGCAGAAAGCATGCACTTACCACTACGACATCTACCCTGTAGAACTTTATTCGGACAATATTGCCGGCAAAGCAACAAACTCCATCGACGGAACCATCCAGAACACATCGCCCGAATGTATTATTCCCATTGACAAGGCTAATCTGTGGAGCGCCGAGGAACCTTACCGCTACGTCCTCGTTGCTGAACTGAGGGACAAGAAGGGAAAGGTCATCGACAAGGTTTCCACATACTTCGGAGTGCGCACCGTTGAGATTCGCGACACCAAGGCAGAGGACGACGAGTTCGGACTGGCTGGCCGTTACTTCTACGTGAACAACAAACCGGTGAAACTGAAGGGTGTGAACCGCCACGAGACAAGTCTGGACCGTGGTCACGCCATCACCCACAAGCAGATGGAAGAAGAGGTTATGCTCATGAAGCGCGGCAACATCAACCACATACGTATGTCCCACTACCCGAACGACCCATACATGTACTATCTCTGCGACAAGTACGGTATATATCTGGAGGACGAGTCTAACATAGAGAGCCATCAGTACTACTACGGCGACGCATCGCTCTCGCACCCTGCCGAATGGAAGGCTGCGCACATAGCACGAAACATGGAGATGGTTCACGGACACATCAACCACCCAAGTATCGTTATCTGGTCGCTTGGCAACGAGGCTGGTCCGGGCAACAACTTCAAGGCCGCCTACGACGCCATTAAGGCATTCGACACATCGCGCCCAGTACAATACGAACGCAACAACAACATCGTGGACATGGGTTCGAACCAGTACCCATCGGTGGCTTGGGTTCGTGGTGCCGTGAACGGAAAGTACAACATCAAGTATCCATACCACATCTCGGAGTATGCTCACTCTATGGGCAACTCTCTCGGCAACCTGCAGGACTACTGGGACGCTATAGAGTCGACAAACTTCTTCTGCGGCGGCGCCATCTGGGACTGGGTTGACCAGGCAATCGACACCTACACCAAGGACGGCATCAAGTATATGGGTTACGGCGGCGACCACGGCGACTGGCCAAACGACGGTATGTTCTGCATGAACGGAATCATCCTGCCCGACTTCACTCCAAAGCCTCAGTACTACGAGGTGAAGAAGGTTTACCAGAACGTGGGTGTAACGCTCGACGATATCTTCACAAGAAACAACCGCACATTTGCACGCATCAAGATATTCAACAAGAATTACTTCACGTCGCTCGACCAGTACGACATTGTCGGCACCGTGGTATGCGACGGTATGCCTTGCAATGAGTTCCCAATCAAACTGCCCGAGAGCATCGGTCCAAGAAAGAGTTTCCTCTTCACCATTCCTATAAAACTGGAGGTTAACGGTGAATTGTTCGTCAACATCGAATTCAAACTGAAGAAGGATATGCCATGGGCAAAGGCTGGCTATGTGCAGATGAACGAGCAGTTGAACATCACCACCGACGAGTGGGACACATGGACACTCAACAATGGCGAATTCGAGAACATGGATGCCATCCAGGTGAGCACCAGCGAAGACAAGTCGATGACAAGCGTAAAGGCTGGCAACTACACCATCAGATTCAACAATGCTGACGGTAGTATCTACAGCATGGAAGCGAACGAAGAGGTAATCATCGAGCCAGGCAACGGTCCTAAACTGGACGCATTCCGCGCACCGGTTGACAACGACAACTGGGCTTGGAACCAGTGGTTCAAGCAGGGTCTCTACGACCTGAAGCACAAGGTTATAGGCACGCCTACCGTGGTTAAGGAGAAGGACGGAACCGTAAGCATCGTATACAATGTGAAGAGTCAGGCTGCGCACCAGGGTCGCGTAATCAACCGTCCCGGCAAGGCTGGCGAGCCATTCGAGTCAATCGAGAAGGGTCGCGAGATGAACGATGACGACCTCTACTTCACAACCATCCAGCGCTACACCATCTTCAAGAACGGTACCATCGTTCTGGCAAGCAGCATCATCAGCAGCGATGCCGGCATCACTCTGCCCCGCCTGGGCTATGCAATGAAGATGAACAAGAACTACGACACATACACTTACTACGGACGTGGTCCGCTGAACAACTATGCCGACCGCAAGACTGGCTCGTTCGTAGGCCTCTACAGCAGCACCGTGAAGGATCAGTTCGTTAACTTCCCCAAGCCTCAGAGCATGGGCAACCGCGAGGACGTACGTTGGTGCGCTCTGCAGAACGGACAGGGTAACGGCCTGCAGTTCGTAGCCCTGAACGGCGAGATGAGCACGTCGGCACTGCCATGGAGCGCACTGCAGATGACGCTGGCTGCTCACCCACACGAACTGCCCGAGAGCGACGGCACATACCTGCATCTGGACTGCCAGGTGACCGGTCTGGGCGGTAACAGTTGCGGACAGGGCGGCCCTCTCGATCAGGACCGCGTAAAGGGTTCTCTGCATCAGATGAAGATAGCCATCATGCCATTGCACCGTGGTGTGAACCTGACATTCAAGGCTAAGGTAAAAAGCAATGCCGCATGTCCGGTGAGCATCTCGCGCGACCGTGCAGGCAACGTCACCATCCAGGGCGACGGCACAGTGATGGACCCAACAACCATCTGCTATCAGGTGCAGGAGAAGGGTGCGAAGAAGCCTGGCAAGATTCAGACCTACGACCCTAAGCTGCGTATGCCTTGCATCGTTCCTCTGCGCAAGGGCGGAAAGATTATCGCATGGTATCAGGGCGATGAGGCTGTGAAGACCGTCACAGAATATGAGGCAATCGAGAATGTACCCGTCGAGGTTGTATACGTAAGCAGCGAGGAGGGTCCTGGCGGCGAGGTTGCAAAGAATCTGGTTGACGGCAACCCAAATACCATCTGGCACACCATGTACAGCATCACAGTGCCCAAGTATCCACACTGGATTGACTTCGACTGCAACGAGACAAAGACCATCAAGGGATTCACATACCTGCCACGCCAGGATGGCGGCGCCAACGGCAACATCAAGGCATACAAGGTGGAACTGAGCAGCGACGGCAAGACATGGAGCGCACCAGTGGCACAGGGCGAGTTCCAGAACAACAGCAAGGAGCAGAAAGTCGTCTTTGAACAGCCTCAGAAGGCACGCTACCTGCGCTTCACCGCACTGAGCAGCCAGAACGGACAGGACTTTGCAAGTGGTGCAGAGTTTACCGTACTGGCAGAATAATAACACGTAAGGTCGTTCCGCGAATGACGTTGCGCGAAAAGATTTTTCTCGCAACATAAAAAAAATTTTTCCGCAGCAGAAAAAAAATTTTTTCGCTGCGGAAAATTTTTTTTCACCCTCGTAAAAGGGCAAAAAAAAGAAGTCGTCTATCTGAGATTTATGCTCGGGGGACAATCTACAAGAGGGAAAGCACCCTGGCACGGTCCCTGCGAATCTGGTCTACAAGTTCCTGACGTGAAGAGAAACGTGCCTCCTTACGGATGTAGGAGACGAAACGAAGTGTTACATCGCGACCGTAGATATTGCCGTCAAAGTCTATCAGGTTGACCTCGATGGTTACGTTGGTGGAATTGTCGATAGTGGGACGCTCGCCTATGTTCAGCATCCCCTTGAAGGTGTGGCCGTCGTCGAGCACAGCATAGACGGCGTATACTCCGCGGCAGGGTATGAGTTTGTGCCGGTGGGGCTGAAGGTTGGCTGTGGGGAAACCCAATTCGTGACCCACGTGGTGACCAGGCACCACCCTGCCCCTCAGCACATATGGATGTCCGAGCAGCGACGCGGCGCCATCGACATCACCCTCGCCCAGCAGACGGCGACACTCGCTGCTGCTGACATAGGTGTCGGGCATTGCCTCTGCCTTTATAATCTCAATGCCGGTCTCTGCACCCCATGCCTCATACTGGCTCAGCGTGCCGCCTCCGTGACCGAACTGATGGTCGTAGCCCATAACGAGCACGCGCACGTCGTATTCTGCACGCAGCACGTCCTGCATAAACTGCTTTGCCGTGAGCCTGCTGAGTTGGTCCGAGAAATGCATCATCTCTACCCTGTCCACCCCACTTTCGGCAAGCAGAGCCGTTTTCTCCTCGGGCGAAGTGAGCAGTTCGGGCACGTAGTCTGACTGCAGCACACTGCGGGGATGCTCTGCAAAAGTTACGATGAGACTGTCCATACCGCGCTCGGCGGCAACGCGTCTTACCGTGTCTATCAGAAACCGGTGTCCTCTGTGTACTCCGTCAAAGAATCCTATCGTAGCAACTCTTCCTCTCTCCATCTTCCTAATCATCATTATCCCACATATAACAAACAGTCATTCTCACGTCTACTTTTCACTTACTCCCCCTCGGGGCTTGTGGGGGCGGACGTCCCCTATTTCACTTTCTGAGCAGTACCATCAGAAGTTCCTCCACATCCTCGATTGCCGGTGTAGATGCTATCTTTCGGGCAACTACGCCTATGGAAATGTTATTGTACATATTGAGGGGATTGTCCTTGATGGTGCTTGCCTTGGCATAGTTGTAGGGCGAGGTGACGCCCATATTCTTGTCGAACCAGCAGTGGGTAAGCGTGCCACCCTGCGTACTTATCATTCCGACAAGGCCGCCGACGTTGCCGCCCGTGCCACGGACGTCTGCATAATTGTAACTGCTGACCAGGGTGATGGCATCGCTCATTCCGATAAGTCCGCCCACGTTGTTCGTGCCTCTTACCGAACCTGTATTTACGCACCTGGTCCACTGCTGATAGCGAACGTCCTTGTTGGAGCCTGTTCCGAAACTGATGGAATGGAAATTGACGTAGCCCACCAGTCCACCGGCATACTGGCCAGACGCGGTGACACTGCCATTGTTGCGGCACATATCGTACTCTATATCATAGGTTCCGCCGTTGGCGTAACTGTAACCTACCAGTCCGCCCACGCAACTCTGTGCACTGACGCTGGCATTGTTCGTGCACCGGCTAACCAGCGCTCCGTTTCGTGTCATACTCTCTACCTGACCGATGATGCCACCTACACGGGTCTCACCCCTGACGGTGCTGGACTGGTCTGTGCTGCAACTCTCGACATTGCTGTTGAAGATGATGCCTGCCAAGGCTCCGACATACTGCTTGCCTGCCACCTCGGCTCCCTCTATTCTAAGATTCCTGATACTGCCACCATCGACATATCCAAACAGACCCTGATAGTTCTTGACGGCAGCAGACGTACCCGACACGGCGTCGCATGTCTGAAGTCCGGTGATGCTGTGTCCGTCTCCGTCGAACACTCCACAGAAGGAATGGCGGTTGACATAGTTGCCGATGGGATCCCAGGTCTCTGTCAGAACGATGTCGGAAGCAAGACGGGCACTGTAAGCCGAATGTATGCCACCCCTGTTGATGAGGTCGCGGAACCAGCCGAGTTCATATTCATCGTTCAACTCGTAAAATCCGTCTACCACAGGCTTCCAATCGGGAAGCGCCGCACCGCACGCCCGGCAATAGCCTGTCTCGCCGAAGGCTGACGTGCCCATAACGTGGTCGGCATTCGTAGCCAGCGACTCTATGTTGCTGAACGATATGTCTACACCTATCGTACCGTCGCATCGTATGGAACCCGTTGCGTAAACAGGCAGACTTTCGGCAGAGAGAGACGGCCACGCATCGCGTTCATCCGCTTCTGCACCCAGTGTCTGCCTCCATGTGAACTCGTTGGTCCAACGGTTCATCAGCCACGTAACCCTGCCGCAGGATAAATACGACTGAGGCACGGCATCGACGTTCTCAACAAGCGAACCAGACACTTTGTACAAGGCATTCATACTTTCCGGATAGGCATAGCAGTCGCGGGCTACACCTGCCATATAGCCACACAGGCTACCCTTCTGGTCGGATGTGCCGATTATGGTGACGGATTCTGCATACGACCAACTGTTGAGCACACGGCTGTCGGCGCTGAGATAGCCCAACAGGCCTCCTACCTGCTTGCCACCCGCAACGGAACCGGTTTGGCTGCAGCAGTAACTTATCTCAATCTCGCTGGTTGCCTCGCCTATCAATCCGCCTATCTTGTCGTGATTCTTGGTAGAACCGCTCACCTTGGCTGACCTTGCCGTGCAGCGTTTCACAGCACACTGATAACTGGCACTGCCAATCAATCCGCCCAGACAGGTGTAGCCGGAGATGTTCTCTACCTCGGCTTCACAATCCTCATAGTTGCAGTATGTAGTGTATCCGACAAGACCACCTATGCCCTTGTAGTTGCTCCCCGTGGCACCTGTGGCAAACTCTGCGCTGGCACGACAGTTGCGCACCAAAGCACGACTACCGGAACCGCCACTGAACTGGCCAAAAAGCACGCCTACCGACTTCAAGCCCTCTACGCTGACACTGGACGTGCAGTTCTCAACCAGTGCTCCGCTACCATAGACGTAACCGCCCACACCTCCAACGTTTGCAAGTTTGGGGACGGAGATTGGAGTGGCTGAGGAAACGCTTACATTTACTATCCTCCTGACATCCGAGGCATAGCCTACCATTCCGCCTGAATAGGCAGAAGAGAGGTAGCCTTTGCCGACGGTAAGGGCTATCTCGTCGACGGTGATGTTCTCGAAGGTGCTCTTCTCTGCAACACCAACCATACCGCCCACGTAGCAGTCGCCACTGACTTCACAATTCCTTACTGAACATGCGCTGAATGTTGTGCCGATAGCATGACCTACAAGCGTGCCCACCCGGCGTGAGCCGCTGACACTGGCATACTCGAGCGTCACATCACGGAACACTGCTCCGTTCGCCACACCGAAAAGTCCCTCGCGATGCTGGTCGTTCGCATCATAGTCGACCGCCGTCTGTATGGTCAGGTTGCAAATCTTATAGCCCTTTCCATCGAAAACTCCACGGAAAGGATTGGTCTCGTATCTGCCTATGCTGCTTATCTCCACTCCGCTCAAGTCAATATCCTGAGACAGGGAGACGGTCGATTTCTGTACCGCCTGATTACCCGTATTTACTTGTTGGCTGAGCCACAGCAACTCGTCGGGCGAACCCACAAGATAGGGGTTGTCGGCCGTCCCCTTGCCTGAAGGCTGCTTCTGGGCAACCACCATCGAAGAGAATATCAATAGGGAGAAAAATACCAGACTGCGCATGGGAGTGCTTGTTTCTTTGATCTTGTAACTCGTTTTTTGGCTCTTTATCTGAGGCTTGTTTCTTATCGCTTTATCTCGTTCCACTTCGGCGCATCCTTGTGCAGGAGGTTCTTGACAAAGAAGTCAAAACGCTTGTGCTCGCCAAAATCTTCTCCCATAGTGTGATGGACACCAGGCAGCACGACAAGTTCGAAGTCCTTGTTTGCCTTTATGAGGGCGTCTGCCACCTGCATAGTGCTGGCAGGATCTACGTTGTCGTCCATCTCGCCGACAACAAGCATCAAGGCACCGGTCAACTTGTGGGCGTTCTCGACGTTGGAACATTCTACATAAGCGCTGTCAACGGGATAACCCATCCACTGCTCGTTCCACCATATCTTGTCCATCCTGTTGTCGTGGCAGCCGCAACTGCTGTAAGCGGCCTTGTAGAAATCGCCGTGAAGAAGCACGGCTGTGGTGCTCTCCTGACCTCCGGCGCTGGCGCCAAAGATGCCGACATTGTCGAGGTCGAGGTAGGGATATTTCTCCTTCAGAGCCTTCATCCAGGCAATACGGTCGGGGAAGCCGGCATCCTTCAGGTTCTTATAGCATACCTCCTCAAACTCTTTTCCACGGTAAGACGTGCCCATACCGTCCAACTGGACTACAACGAAACCAAGTTCTGCAAGCGAGGTCATATTCCAGTTGTAAGGCGAGAATGTCTTCGGTGTATAGGCATCACCCGGACCGGCATAGATGTACTCTATGACTGGATAGGATTTTGACGGATCGAAATTGGTAGGTCTGTATACTACACCCCACATCATCGTCTTGCCGTCGCGGCCCGGAGCAGCAAATACTTCCGGAGTAACGAAACCTTTCTCCTTCAGCGACGTAATATCTGCTCTGCCAAGTTCCACCATCTTGCTTGGGTCGGCAACGCTTCTAACTACTGTCACCGGTGGCGTGTCAACCTTCGAATATGTATCTACTATAAAGGTATAATCTTCGTTGAACTGCGCAGAATGGTTGCCGTCCTCGGGAGTCAGACATACCATATTGTTGCCGTCGAAACCTATCTTGTAATAATGAATCAGATAGGGGTCCTCATCCTTGTTCACACCACTTGCGGTGAAATAGATGACCTTGTTCTCCTCGTCAACACGTAATACGCGGCGAACTACCCATTCGCCCTTGGTTATCTGACGGATGCCACCCTGCAACTTCTTCGTGGCAGACTTCGCTTTCTTCGACTTTGCGCCTGGAGCCAAATCTACCATATAGAGGTGAGTCCAGTTGTCGCGTTCGCTCATCCATATCATCTGCTTGCCACCTTCGAGTGTGTGACGGAAATAGCGGTTATAGTTCACGAACTTGTCACTTTTCTCCTCAACCAATATGCGAACGTCACCAGTCTCCACATCCATCTCCAGCACACGGAAATGCTTGTGACCGCGCTCGTTGTATTCGAACGTCAGCGCCTTGCTGTCCTCGTTCCACTGGGGGCCCCTGATGTCATAAGGCATCGGGAACAACTCATTGCTCGGCACTATTGCCTTGCCTGTAGCGACCTCGAACACACACGGATGCTTCTGCAGCAGTTCGTCGCCAGGCTTGGCATACTCCTGCTGATGAAGGATGGGCTGCAACTGAGTCTTTGGCGAACTTTCAACGTAATACACATAGCGCTTCTCTGCAGGACGAATCTTGTTGACTGCAACAAAGCGACTGTCAGGACTCCAACTGAGGTATCCACTATAATAATGGCTCAACGTACCATCAAAACTCAACTGCTTTGCATTCTTTCCGCCAATGTCACTCATCAACACGCTATAGTCACTCACACGCGCATTGTTGCCACTCGTCGACACATTGTAGTCACATACCCACACATTATAGTCGCGAATAAAAGCCACCTTGGTCGAATCAGGACTGACAACCGGTCTGCCGGCACGCTCCTCATCTACATTCATCCAATGGCCTTCCACAAACTGAGGACCGGTCTTGGTAGGCTGCTGGCGTTCCATTCTGCCATTCCACTGCGACCCACCTCTGTTGCCAGACTGTCGGTCATTGCGTCGCCAGTCACCGCGGTGTCCGTTTCCATCATTACCCTCTTCCCTTGCAGGTTCACCTACCACTATATTGCCAGCCTCATCAATAAAGGCTGCCTTTTTATCCAGTTTTCCCTCTGCATTACGAACCGAAAAAGACAGTGTCTTGCCATCACTCCAGCGAGCATCCTCCACAGCGCCCGTCATCTTGTCACGAGTAAACTTCTTTCTAACTTCGTATGCACGATTATAATCACTTACCGTTCCCTGTGCCGACACCCAAGTACAAGCCGCAAAAGCCGCACAAAATAAGATATTTCTTTTCATAATATACATATTTCACAACGCAATTTATATTCTTTCACCTCAAAAAGACTATTCACAATTCACAAAGCAACTCGCAGCATTTCGCATTGCAAGACCTTTCTGCTTCGCAAAGCACTCGCCACATTCCACATTGCAAGACCTTTCTGCTTCGCAAAGCAACTCGCCACATTTCACATTGCAAAACCTTTCTGCTTCGCAAAGCAACTCGCCACATTTCACATTGAAAGACCTTTCTGCATCGCAAAGCAAGATGTCTGATATTGTAAATGCATTCATATATAATCATTGCAAAATTAAGAATAATCCCCACATTCTCAAAGTTTTTACTTACGATAATTAAAAAAACTTCCTAAAAAACTTTTCTATCTCGCCTTTTTCTCTTAACTTTGCACTCGCAAACGAGAAACTTCAAGGAGTTATCTCCATTTTTTTGCACTGGACTTGTAGCTCAGTTGGTTAGAGCAACAGACTCATAATCTGGAGGTCCTAGGTTCAAGCCCTAGCTGGTCCACACTGAATATCAGCAACTTACACACAAAAGTAGGTTGCTGATTTTTCTTTCTGGGAAAACAATGGAAAAACAGTGCAATTTTGAAAAGTCTATGATGTTTGGTTGAAAACAGCGCATTTCCTTTGTCATAGAATACAAGTAAAAAAGCATTGTAGAGTATCACCAAGAACATCAGGAAAACAAAAACCCACCTGTCTTCACAGATAAGTGGGCTGTTGACTCATTGTTAGTGAGTCTAGAAAATTACTTCTTCTAATATAATTTCTAATATCATTCGTTATTTCTTCCCCTTCGCATCGAAGCGGTAGGTAAAGCCGAGGCTGACATAATGGTGAACAGTGGGAGAACCATATTCAGTACGCTCTTGGGTGTTGACGTAAGAAGAATAGTATTTGTACTGATTGAAGATGTCGTTAACTTCGAGCGTGAGTTTGGCGCGGTTCTTCAGGAACTTCCATTCTATGCCAGCATTTGCCTCAAGGCGGGGATGGTTGAGTTCTGAGGTGAGTTCACCGCGACTGCCTAGGAGTACAGGGCGGACGTAGAAGTTCCAATGTTCGATTTTGTATTTGATGTTGAGATCGGCACGGTATTGCCACGTTGCGCTGTTTTGGTAGCTGGCGTCGGAGTATGTAGTGCGACAATAATAGGTGTTTGCGCTGAATTTGGCGTTCCAATGCTCATCGTCATAGCTCACGCTGGGTTGGAATATCCATCCTAACTTATGCTGTGCCATGGCATCTGAGGCGGGGGCATCATCGATGCGCGTGGGAAGCGTGTAGGCGATGTAATTGCTGAACGATGTAGAGGCATTCATGCGGAAATGTCCACCCAATGAACGGTCGTAGTTGATGTCAAGGCTTTCGTCGTGACCGCCACGGCCATTCTCGCTCGTAACGATGTAGGCACCCGTTGTGGTGTTGTAGCGGTAGAGCGTGACTATGGGTGAGTAGTTTTTGTTAGCGCTGATCTTGACAGATAGATTCTGCTCGCCACGTGGGATGGTAATGTAGTATGCCAAATTAGCGCCAAGGCTCTGCCCATTGCGGAGATTGGGATTACCCATCTCGATGTAGAGCGGATTAGTGGTATCGACGTAGCCGAGGGTGCTGTAGATGCTGGGCTTTGTTTTGTACCAACCAAGATAGGCTTCGAGCGAGGAGGCTTTGGTGACCTTCCACTTTGCTTTCAAGTCGATGTTGGGTAGCAATGTGTTGCGACGGGCAAGGGTGTCGAGAGCGGTGCCACGGGTGTAGTCGAGCCATTCACTATAATTGTGGAACACAATATTTTGCGTCAGATTCCATTGGCCCACGTTCTCCGTCACGCCCAGTTGCAAACTGTTATGGAGTTCCTCATAGCGATGACGTTGAGAGTTGGCAAGGTCTATGATCTGCGTTATACCGTCGCCACGCATACGCTCCGCTTTATAGAAATTATTGGTGTAATTCAAGTCATATTGTACTTTCAGCAATAAGGCTTTCGTCAGCCAGTTGTTGTAACCGAAGCGACCTTGAACATTGGAATTATGCGCCCTACTCTCACCGTTCTGCACCTCGTGATTAGAGGGAATGGATTTGTCGCGGTAGGTGTAGTCAGACGTCGTGATGAAATCATTCTGCGACGATGTGTGGTTGGCACGAAGCTGTGCCCAAAGGCTACCCTGGTCGTAATAGCGCGTCAAGCCTTGATAGAAGTTGAGCGTGTAGCTGTCGCCGTTGTTCGTTGAGCGCGAGTCGTTGGTGTTGACAGGAGTGCCTTCGAAGGGAACTTGTCCTGAGCCTGTCGAAGGATCGTAAGTCGATTGTGTGCTGTGGGAGTCCTTGGACGTGCGATTGAAGGTCAGCGAGGCATTGCCAGAGATGGTGGTCTTCTGCCCAACGTTGGCAAACCAACTCGCATTGAGCGGAACCTTGAACGAGTGGGTATCTCTCTCCGAATCTTCGCTGATGTATGTCGGTGTGCCTCCCTCAGCGCCAAATACCTCGCGCCGCTCCCAACTGCTTTGACTCTGATCCAGGTGATTGGGGTTGAGCGTTACGTCCCAGTTGTTACGATGCTTCGCATCCTTGTAGGGCGAATCCCACAGGTGCTGATAGCCTAATGCACCTATCTGCTGACGGCTTTCCCCTCTAGACCAGCCTCCCATCTCATAGTCGAACCCGAAGCCTGTCGTGTAGTTAGGTATGTGGTCACCTGCCTTTGCTGCAATCATGAGCGGATTGTCCGTGCTGAGGCGCATGAGCTGGCTACCTCCTTGATAGCCGAGGTTCGTCAACCCTTTCGCCTGGACGTTACCGTAGAGCTTGTCGAGGAAACTCTCCTTGATCTTTATATTGAGCACCTGTTCGCCCTCGCCGTCGTCGTGTCCCGTGCGTTCTGTGAGCTCCGTCTTCTTCTCGTACGTCTCAATCTTTTCTACAGCTTCGACGGGCAGTTCTGCCAGGAGGTCGGCCGAGAGGGTGTTTTCGCCATTCATCTGCATGCGCAGCGGACGGTTGTTCCAGAAGAGTTTGCCGTCCTGCACCGTCACGCCGGGCAGTCGCTTGATGAGTTCGCCCAGCCGCTCACCCTCTTCCAGATGGAAGGCTTCGGGATTGAAGACGATGGTATCGCCTTTCACCGTGAAGCGACGCACACGACCCTTGACTGTAACCTCGTCCAGCAGTCCCTCGAAGGGTTGCAGACGGATGTCGCCAATATTTACGGTGTCGCGACCAGCCATGAGCATAATGTTCTTCTTCTTTGTGTGGTAGCCGAAGTACTCGAAACGTATTTCGAGGCGCATCGTCTCATTGGCATGTTGGCCATAATCGAAAAAGAAGCAACCGAGCGAGTCGGTAGTGGCCTTCTGTGAGAACCACCAGTTATCGCCCGAACATTTGCAAATGACTTCAACATCGGGCAGAGCCTCTTCGTTTGAGGCATCGATAACACGTCCACGTAGGTAATCGGCAGACACAGCGAGGGCTTGCAGACACACAAGTGCCAGCAGAAATAGTCGTTTCATAAGGATGTGTAATTAGTATCCCTTTCCCAGACAGAGGGATGTATTTAGATGTTATTTAACACTTTCAAGATCTTCATTGTTAACGATTACCTGATATAGGAAATTCAGTGGTTGAGGTGTACCGTCGAGACCAGGAGTGACGCATTCGGGATTACCCGGTACTGCCCATGTGACGCAGAAGATGTCCAGTTGGGGATAGATGTCTGCCAGCCATCCAAAGGAGTTACGCTTCCAGTGGTTACCATCAGCAGTGGACACTTGCACTTGATACTCGGGGATATCATTGAGGATACGGAATAACTCTATTTTCTCTTCTGTGGTTGCATCCAGCGACAGATAGGCTTGTATGCGCTCGTTTATTGCACTTACAATAGCGCGATTGTATGGATCCTCTTTTCCCTTCTTTGACATCTTGTACATCTCTTTCATCACATTGATAGCCTGAAGCATCTCTTTCTTATTGGAAGGAAGTAAGGTGATGGGGACAGTGTTCCCTTGGTTGTCAGTTGCAACGATATTGCGTTCATCCTTCGCGATGCCCGCCTGTCGCAGGGCATTCTGGTAAAGTTCTGCACTGAGGGGACCGAAGAGGCGGAATGACCGTATCATGAGTTTGTTGCTAGTGTCGAGCCACCACTCAATACCGTGAACGCTACGATAGTTGGGGTTCTGCTTGCTATTGGTGCGCAGCAGGGCATAGTTGCGCCCTTTGCCACCCACGGTGAAGGGATCGAGATTCTCACCATAATACATCTGGATGGTGCGGCTCTTGATGGCATCCCATGTGCGCAACAGGTTGGACGAGCAGAAGCCGCCGGTGTGCAGGGGCAGGTCCTTGTTGTAAGCCAGCAGAATGCCCTTTATCACACCATCGGCATACAACTTATCCGAATGGCTGTTGTAGGGCAGCTCGTAAATCATAATGTGAAGGTTATAGAGCGAATCCAGTCGGTCGTGACCCTGTTCGCTGTCGGTGCCCACCAACCTGGCAGGTGGCAGGTTGTCCATGCATTTCTGCAACTCGTTCTGTGCAATGCTGCCAAGTGCTACACAAGTCAGCAGGATGGATATAAAGATACGTTTCATGATGTTTATATTTGGATTCATAATGTCAATTGTGGACCATCTGGGTTTTCTACGATGTGGGCGTATACTTCCTCTATTGCAGCTCGGTGCAAGTCTTCTTCACGCAGTCGTTCCAGTGCCATGCGGCTCTCTATCTCGTTGAAGAGGGCAGGTAGAAGTTCTGCCTCAGTATTGTTACCGTTACTGGCCATGTCAGATTCCGTCACCGATTCGGGAACGGAGGAACCGACAGATTTATTTGTCAAAACCTGTTGCGTTTTGGCACTAACAGCCTTGTCGGATGTGTTCTCCACCTTTTTGAGCACTGCCAGTTCCGCTTTAATGGACGGAGGAGGCGTCTCCTGTGCCAGTAGGCAACCAGGGGTATCATTCACTTTTTCCTCGACCTCGGCCATCTTATGTTCCTTTGTTTCATTGTCTCTTTGCTGCCATAGTAGTGTGCCACCTGCCACAGCCAGAAGCACACAAGCTGTCGCTGCATATTTATGATAAGGTATGGTACGGTATATCTTAGCTGCAGGGTTCTTACCTTCGGCAATGAGTTTGTCGTACTCCTCAGCACCAGAGGCCAGCTCTGCCAGTATTTTCTGGTAGATGGCTTCATCGTCATGTATGTTGTGCTGTTTCATCTTCGTAATCTCTTTATTAGTTTTGCTTTTGCCATCGAAACCATACTCTTTATGGATGGCTTGGGTATACCTGTCTCTCGGGAAATATCCTCGGTCGAATGATCTTCGAAATATCGCTTTCTAACCAGTTGTTGTTCGCGTGGCGATAGTGTAGAGATGGCTTCTTCTATTCCTTTGCGTGCTTCTGACGAGAGAATACTAGCATCTGCATCGTAGGATTCACATGCCACAAGCTCGGTCGGTGGGCTATCCACCATCATCTGTCGTCGCTTGTACTTCTCAACACAGATATTTTTGGCTACCATCATGGCAAGTGTTTCAAGGTTGCGGTCTGCATCGAGTCTATCACAGTATCGCCACAATCGCTCTAAGGCATCCTGCGCAACATCTTCAGCATCATCCTTGTTGCCGAAGAAGTTATGTCCAATCTGCATAGCCAAAGCTCGCAGTTGTAGTATCTGTATTTCAAACTCATTGCGTTCCATTCTATATTATATACTGCAAAAGTACAGAAAAGTTAAGTGCCAAACCTCAATATTTTTGAAAAATCTGTTGCGATTTGCTTACATTAGTTAAATAGTGGTACGGAAAAAACTATGTCATTTTTACGTGTACAACCTATTTTTTATCAGCAGATTATAATGCTGTATCTTTGCCGACGCAATCCTTTCAACGGGATTTCAGCAATGGTTCATGAACCGAACAGCAAGTTTAATCGGGATGTCAGGAAGTACAATTGTCAGACCACAAACAGAGTAACAATTAAGTCTGAAATGTACAGACTACATGGAAGCTATCTCAAAGAATTATGACCTTTACGCTAATCACAAGTCTTCCATTGACCAACATCATAAGAAGATTGACGAGACGCAGAAAGGTTTGCAAGAGACCTGCAAAAGTCTTTCTACCATAATTGGTAGGATTGAAAATGTGCAGGGTGTCAAGACGCCAATTCGACCTCCTTTCCCATCCTGGGCATGTCTGGCTTTCTTGTTTTGGCACTGGCCAATGTATGCTTTTGCTTGTGCCTGGCAGTCGAAGTACTTCCGCAGATTCTGCTTCCTCATCGCATTCTTTGTTATGGTGATGGAGTTCTGTCTAATTGTACTTCTTGCAAGTGACAACAAGAGCCTGCATCATGACCATGCCAAATATGTCACTGTTAGGAACTGTTCTTATGTAATGAAGGACACTGCAGCGACCAATCGCTTCGATCAGGTTGAGTTGCTTTTTGAGGATGTGAAGTTCAACCGAGAGCAGATTGACGAGCTGAACGAGTTCATCCGTGCCAAACATGAGCAGAATCAGAAACGTCGCAAGTAATACGCTTGCTACTCCTCTATTAACCCAAGTTTGATACCCGACAACTATTTTCAACAATTTTTAGGGGTATTCGT
>CAMAFX010000019.1 GCA_945833925.1 uncultured Prevotellaceae bacterium | reverse complement strand
CGAGGCTCGTCAGGCACGCCTCAAGGAGAAGCAGACCATGCGTGCGGAAGGCAGCACTGACGGCGGCGGCGGCACAAAGCCAGGCGGCAGCGGCAGCGGCGGTGACCAGGCAGTTGACTAAAGCCCCCTCCCCTAACACACAACCCTCCCCCTTAGTGGGCGAGGGTTGGTTTTCCTCAAAAACCTCATTTTTTAACTTTTAAATTTCCACAGCCATGACCGATGAACGTCGCAAACAGATGGTTAGTTTTCTTTGGAAACTCTTTACTGCAATCATTGCTGCACTTTCCGGTTCGTTGGGTGTTTCCGCAGCCACCCACGCCATCCAGCCTCTCATAGGCTAAGCAGCAGGCATTCCACTCACCAATCAACCGAAAGAGAGAGAGGACACCACGCAACGAGGTGTCCTCTCTTTTTTTGACATTCCGTCAAAACGTCAAAACGACAGTTTAAATAGGTATAGTAGCAAATCATTTCGAACAAATCTGACGATTTGATGCCAATGTCATAGATTTTTGTATCTTTGCAAAGAGTAATGCATAGTTAACTGCTAAGAGTAACACTTTTGGGAATATGGACGATTTTATTGTACTGAATCTGGGACATGCACAGACGGTGCACAGATGGACGAACGAGGACATATCCTCGCCGTTCGTCAGACTGTTCTACGTGAAGCAGGGAAGAGCCGTGATGCATCTGGAGAGGGAGGACATTGTGCTCAGCCCGGGACACATGTATCTGCTGCCAAGCTACACACCCCACGCCTACGAGTGCGACCCGGGATTCGAGTTCTACTATCTCTTTGTGTACCAGAGCAAGGGCGGTTCGGGAGTGTTCGACACTTACGACTTCCCCTATGAAGTGCAGGCGAACGAAGCCGCACAACTGCTCTTCGAGAACTACTGCACTCTCTACCCACAACTTGCCCTGCCCTCGCGCAACGCCGAAGCATTCCTCAACCATCAGGCTTACAGAGACTACGCCAAGGCATTCGTGGAGATGCAATGGCACGAGAGACTGCAACTGCACGGACTGGCGGAGATACTCGTTTCATACTTTGTAAAACACGCCATACAGAAGCACATCGCCAGCGACGAACGCATCATACGCGTACTCGACTTTATCAATGACAACATCTCGCGTGCCATCTCTGTCGACGACCTTGCCGACAAGGCATGCCTGACAAAGTCATACCTTATACGTATGTTCAGGGAGAATCTTGGAATGACGCCTCTGCAATACGTCATCCGCAAAAAGATACAATATGCGCAGAGCCTTCTGTTGGGTTCAGAGATTTCCATCCGGCAAGTTTCCCGTGCCATCGGCATAAGCGATGTTTCCTACTTCATCAGGATATTCAAGAAGAACATAGGCTTCACGCCACAAGAGTACAGACAGCGACTGATTGGATAGGACTTTATAACATTGCAATAGGACAAAATATACCAATATGCCATCGTTTTACCATTCTTGATAGGATTTTATAATACTTATCGACTTTTTTGACATAATTTTGCAGAGTCAAAACATTCGAATATTGTATTATGATAACAGACTCCAATCGCATCGCCATCATTGCTGGCGAGCAGAACATCACGTACTCGGAACTGCTGCAACACGTAAACGTCTTCTCAAAGCAGTCGCCCGTCGGCAGGGAGACAAAGACCATCATCTTTGCGGAAAACAGCGTGGGATGGAAGCCCTGGACAATTCAAAAAAAGCATAAACACAAGCAACATGAGTCTTCTGTATCCACTCAAAGAAGAATTGGGCAACACATGGACACACCTTGGCGGTGCAGTCTTCGCCCTGTCATCGATATGGATGGTATGGCCTGCCATGAGCGCCGGATGGGAAATGGCTTTCGGCGTGATATTCTTCATAGCAGGCATGTTCCTGATGTTTCTTTCGAGCACCATCTACCACTGGGTTCATCCCGGAATGGCGAAGAGCATCCTGCGCAAGTGCGACCATATAAGTATATACGTTATGATAGCGTGCTCGTACACACCCATATGCGTAGGCGTGATAGGAGGATGGTTGGGATGGATGGTGTTCGGCGGACTGTGGACAGTAGCCCTGATAGGCACAGTCGTCAAGATATTCGCTCTTGGCAAGAGTCCAAGGCTTTCGCTTGCCATCTACCTTATTATGGGATGGAGCGTACTGCTCGTTTTCCCGACCGTCATAGCCAAGCTGTCGACCCTGTCGCTGGTCTTCCTGGTAGCAGAAGGAATAATGTACACATCGGGCACCTACTTCTTCGCACACGACGAAAAACCACACTTCCACACCATCTGGCACGTGTTCGTCCTGTTGGGAGCCATCTCACACTGGGCAGTTGTACTCACAGTCATTCTCTGAATTGAGATAAATCAATAAATTATTGCCAAAAATACATAATGAACAAATGTATTACTAAATTGTGAAGTAAATGTTGTAATTTTGCATCAAATTTCGAATAATACAAAATCACACAAATAACAACGCAATGAAAGCATTTGTTTTTCCAGGTCAGGGAGCACAGTTCAGTGGTATGGGCAAGGACCTCTACGAGAACAGCCCTTTGGCAAAAAGCCTTTTCGAGAAGGCAAATGAGATTCTCGGTTTCAGAATAACAGACATCATGTTCGAAGGCACTGCCGACGAGCTCAAGCAGACAAAGGTGACACAGCCTGCAGTGTTCCTGCACAGCGTAATCAGCGCACTCTGTCTTGGCGACGAGTTCAAGCCAGAGATGGTTGCCGGACACTCACTCGGCGAACTTTCAGCTCTTACCGCTGCCGGCGCACTCAGTTTCGAGGATGGTTTGAAACTCGTTTATGCTCGTGCAATGGCAATGCAGAAGGCATGCGAGGCTGCTCCAAGCACCATGGCTGCCATCGTTGGCCTGGACGACGAGACAATCGAGAAGATTTGTGCTGAGGTAAACCGCGAAGGCAACGTTGTTGTCTGTGCCAACTACAACAACCCTGGTCAGTTGGTAATCAGCGGAAACGTAGAAGCAGTCAACGAGGCATGCGAAAAGCTCAAGGCTGCCGGTGCGAAGCGTGCGTTGGTATTGCCTGTAGGCGGTGCTTTCCACTCACCCCTCATGCAGCCTGCCAAGGACGAGCTCCAGGCTGCCATCGAAAAGACAGAATTCAAGACTCCTATCTGCCCCGTATATCAGAATGTAGACGCAAAGGCTCACACCGATGCCGCAGAAATCAAGGAGAACCTCATCGCTCAGCTTACAGCCAGTGTACGCTGGACACAGGAGGTGCAGAATATGATTGCTGCCGGTGCAACCGAGTTCATCGAGTGTGGTCCTGGCAAGGCACTTCAGGGTATGATAGCAAAGATTGCCAAGGGCAACGATGCTGTCAGCGCTCACGGTCTGGCATAAAGCCAATCCGTGTGAGCACCTCGCACGCACATACATTATTTAATTAGATATAAGGTAAAAAGATGGAGAAACTGATTATATACCAAGTCTTCACACGACTCTTTGGTAACAACAACCGTACCTGCGAGCCATGGGGAGACAAGGCAACCAACGGATGCGGACTGATGAACGACTTCACCCCACGCGCCCTGCAGCAGATTAAGGCGCTTGGAGCGACACACATTTGGTATACCGGCATCATCGAGCACGCCACACAGACCGACTTCAGCGAATACGGACTGAGAGGCGATCACCCAGGAGTCGTAAAGGGTATGGCTGGTTCTGCCTATGCCATCAGCGACTACTACGACGTTGACCCCGACCTTGCCAGCTGCGTTCTTGCAAGAAAGCAGGAGTTCGATGCCTTGGTAGAGAGGACACACAATGAGGGACTGAAGGTCATCATCGACTTTGTCCCCAACCATGTGGCACGTCAGTACCATTCAGACTCTGCACCCGAGGGCGTGGAGGACCTTGGTGCCAGCGATGACCGGAGCAAGGCATTCGACCCCAACAACAACTTCTACTATATCCCCGGCGAGGAGTTGCACGCCAACTTCGACCTTCGTGGTTATCACGAATGGCCAGCAAAGGCTACAGGCAACGACAACTTCAGTTCTTGGGCAGACCAGAACGACTGGTACGAGACTGTCAAGCTGAACTACGGAGTTGACTATATGGGTGGACGTGTCTGCCACTTCGACCCACGTCCCAAGACATGGGACATGATGCTCGACATACTGCTCTTCTGGGCTTCGAAGGGTGTCGACGGTTTCCGTTGCGACATGGCAGAGATGGTTCCTGTTGAGTTCTGGCACTACGCTATCGCAAAGGTCAAGGAACAGTATCCCGACATCATCTTCATTGCAGAGGTATATAATCCAAACGAATACCGCAACTATATTCACACTGGCGGTTTCGACTATCTCTACGACAAGGTAGGTCTCTACGACACACTTCGCAACGTCATCTGCGGTTATGCCTGCGCCAACAACATCACGCAGTGCTGGCAGAACGTGGACGACATCAAGGACCACATGCTCAACTTCCTCGAGAACCACGACGAGCAGCGTCTTGCAAGCGAGTTCTTTGCCGGCGATGCCGAGAAGGGACGTGCCGCACTGCTGGTAAGTGCATGTATGGGACGCAACCCAATGATGATCTACTTCGGTCAGGAACTCGGCGAACGTGGTATGGAGGCAGAGGGATTCAGTGGCAAGGACGGCAGAACAACCATCTTCGACTACTGGACCATAGACACCATCCGCCGCTGGAGAAACGAAGGAAAGTTCGACAACCGTCAACTGACGCCACAGGAGGTATCGCTTCAGCAGTTCTACAGCCGCATACTCACACTCTGCAACACAGAGAAGGCTATCAGCGATGGAGAGTTCTACGACTTGGCATACGTCAACCCACGTACAGAATTGTTCAACCCAGCAACTCAGTACGCATTCCTTCGCCGTTACGAGAACGAGGTGCTGCTCATCATCGCCAACTTCGCCAACTACGACGCTGACATGGGCGTGAACATTCCAAGACACGTGTTCGAGCTCTACAACCTGCCCGAGTTGGACAAGGTCAAGGCTACGGGTATGCTGACGGGAACCTCCTTCAACGTATCCTTCAACTCGAAGGAGCCTGTTCGTCTGCTCGTTCCTGCACATTCGGGAAGAATCCTCAAATTCAGATTTTAATGAATTGAAAGTTGGCTGAATGATTTCCCGAAAAGCGGAATACAAGCAATAAAAAAAAAGGCGGTGTGATTAAGAATCAATGTTCTAATCACACCGCCAATTTTATGTTAGAATTAAAAGTCAACGTCTCAAGGCAGGCATATCCGCCCTACTAAATTTTAATTTTTAACTTTTAATCTTTATTTCTTAACTGTCACCTTTGCTGCCAATGCCTTGCAGCGGTCGCGCAGTGCCAGCATCTTCTCCTCGTTCTCCTGCTGCGAGTCGGAAAGAGAATCCCAGGATACAACAACACCCATGCGTCGACCCACGTGTGCTATCGGTTTGCCAAAGATACGAACATCAGACTTCACGTCCTTGCACACCTCTTCAACACCAGTATAGTCTGGACTGTTTGTCTCAACTCCCGAAAGGATAACTGCAGAGGCTCCCATACGTTCCTGAACTATGGCTGGGATCGGAAGACCGAGTACGGCACGAGCGTGCAACTCAAACTCACTGAGATTCTGCGTCAGTCCAAGCGTCACCATACCTGTATCGTGTGGACGTGGCGACAACTCGCTGAAGATGACACCCTCCTTCTCGCTCACAAAGAACTCAACGCCCCAGATACCTGCACCTGTCAGCGCGCGTGTCACCTTGTCTGCCATCTCCTGTGCCTGAGCAACGAACTCCGGCTTCATTATGCGTGGCTGGAAACTCTCACGATAGTCACCACCCTTCTGCACATGACCAATTGGAGCACAGAAGAGTGTGGGACCGTTCTGCTGAGTTACCGTAAGCAGAGTTATCTCGTAGTCGAAAGGAATGAACTGTTCTACGATGACCTCCATGAGATCGCCTCGTGCATCACCACAGGCGTATTCCCAGGCATGGGTCAGTTCGTCTGCAGAGTCCACCTTGCTCTGACCGTGTCCTGACGAACTCATCAGCGGTTTGACGATACAGGGGAAACCAATGACGTTGGCAGCCTCTACCAGTTCGTCATAACTTGTGGCATAGCGGTAGTCGGCAGTCTTCAGTCCGAGTTCGGTGTGTGCCAGTTCACGAATTGCCTTACGGTTCATCGTGTAGTTAACAGCCTTGGAAGAAGGAACAATCTGTATGCCCTGCTTCTCGAAGTCGTAGAGACGCTCCGTACGTATAGCCTCAATCTCAGGAACGATAATATCCGGCTTCACCTCGTGGACGATGCGGTTGAGCGTATCACCATCCAACATGCTGAACACGCGACGCTCGTCGGCAACCTGCATGGCAGGTGCACCATCGTAACTGTCGCAAGCCACGACATACTGACCAAGACGCTTGCATGCAATAACGAACTCCTTGCCGAGTTCACCGCTTCCCAATAAAAGAATCTTCTTCATAGCCTTATCCCTGATGCTGGTTTCTTAAAAGGTCATTAACTGTCTTTACTGGGTTGAAGGTACCGAGAGGAACCTCAACGAAGATGGTACTCCAGTTGGACATGGCACCGTTCCAAAGGCCGGGCAACTCAAGAGCCTTGAGGTCCTTGCCGTTCTTGCTCTTGTATGAGATGAATCCTGTAGCAGGGTCAACATACTTGACAAGGTCGAACTTCTCGCCCTTGTTGTTGCGGATGGCGCAGACGAGGTCTACCGGGTTGAAGTGCGTTCCCTGCTGGAACATCTTCATATAGTCAGCATTGTTGTTGTCAATCTGGCTGCTTTCGAGAATCTGGGCAGAGATGGTACCGTCTGGGTTATATGCCAGGAACGGACCGCCGCCAGGTTCGCCTACATTCTTCACAACTCCGCACACGCGCATAGGACGGTTCAGTTCGCCCTTAAGGAACTCAACGAGTTCGGCATCCTCCATAATCTTGAGTCCCGGAACATCGGTAAAGATGTCGTGACGCACAAACTGTATGATGTCGAGAATATCCTCGCGTGTATACTTTCCGCTCTCAAGAATGTCGAGAAGTTCGAAAGCCTTCTTCTGAGTGCTTACGAGAACACCAGCCAGAACCTGCTTGAACTTGACAGTCTCATCCTTCAGGCGGTCGGGCACCACATTGTCGATGTTTTTAACAAAGACAATCTCGCTGTCCAGGTCACCAAGGTTCTGGATAAGCGCACCGTGTCCGCCTGGGCGGAACAGCAATTTGCCGTCCTCGGTGCGGAAAGGTTCGTTGTCCATTGTTGCAGCCAACGTGTCGGTGCTTGGCTTCTGCTCGGAGAATGTAACGTGATATTTGATATTGAACTTTGCCTCATACTCGGGCAACACACGTTCAACCAGTTCCTCGAACAGTTCACGGTGCTCGTGGCTGACGGTAAAGTGAACATCAGCCTCACCACGGCTCGAAGCATAGAGGGCAGCCTCAACGAGGTGCTCCTCAAGTGGAGTGCGAGCCTCATCAGGGTATGCATGGAACTGAAGGAGTCCCTTTGGCAACTGTCCGTAGTTCAGACCATCCTCCTCGAGCATATTAGCCACAACAGCCTTGTAGTTGCCTTCCTCTATAAGCGCATCTACGCCCTTGCCCTCGTTCACATGGCACGAGTCGTCAAGTGCCGGATAGAATGCAAAGTTATGAATCTCCTCGAAGAATTTCTTCTCGAATGGAGTTGTTGGTTCGTCGTAATCTGCCGAGAGGAACTCGAACATATTCTTGAACATGCGGCTTGCAGCACCACTGGCGGGAACAAACTTCGTGATATGGTGTCCCTCGTTCTTATAATCGTTCCAGGCAGCGATGTACTTATCCACTTCCTCGTCTGTAAGTCGGAGAATGCCATTACCGACAGAAGCGGCCGCACGCAGTTTCAGGAAGGGGAAACCTTCGCGGAAACATTTCAACTGTGCTTCAATCTGCTGTTCTGTAATGCCTTTCTCCTGCAACTGAATCTTGTCTTGTTCTGTCAACATAGGATATTAGGTTTAAATGATACATTTCTTCGCAAATATACAAAAAAATAATCTCACACTACAGAGAATTAGAAAAAAAGTTCGTAACTTTGACTCAATTTAATACGGACGAGCCTATGAATGACGACAAATTCTTCACAATAGAGGAGCACGACACTATGCTTGCCCTGCACAAGGAGTTGATAAACGCAGGGGGCTCCGCCATACCTGAAAATGACAAGGAGAAGGTCAAGGAATACATTCGAAAAGCCATTGACTCAGAATGCCTGAAGCGCGACGTCTTCGGTCTGAACCCCATTGTTTGCGATATGCAGACCGCCATCATCCTGTCCAACGAGATGGGAATGACACAGGCAACCATCATCAGCGTAATGCTGAGCAGTGCCATGCAAAGCGGAGCGTTCAGTCTGGACGAGATAAGAAAGGACTTTGGCGACGAGGTGGCAGGCATACTGCACGGACTGCAAAGTATTGCCGGACTATACGAGAAGTCGAATGCTGTGGAGAGCGAGAATTTCCGTCAGCTTCTCTTGTCGTTTGCCGAGGACATGCGTGTCATCTTCATCATGATTGCCAACCGACTGGTGGTGATGCGCCAGATTAGGGACACCGACAACGACGAGGCTCGCCAGAAGATATCAATGGAGGCTGCTTATCTGTATGCCCCACTGGCACACAAACTGGGTCTCTACAAGTTGAAGAGCGAACTCGAGGACCTCTCGCTCAAGTATCTTGAGCACGATGCATATTATCACATCAAGGAAAAACTGAACGCTACGAAAGACAGTCGCGACGCTTACATAGCACAGTTTATCAAGCCCATCGAGGAGAAACTGAATGCCGCCGGACTGAAATACCACATGAAGGGACGCACAAAGAGCATCCACAGCATTTACCAGAAGATGAAGAAGCAGAAGGTGGACGTGGACGGTGTCTACGACCTCTTTGCCATCCGCATCATTCTCGATTCCAAACTGGAGAAGGAAAAATCAGAATGTTGGCAGGTGTTCTCCATCATAACCGATATGTACCAGAGCAATCCCAAGCGCATGCGCGACTGGCTCAGCGTACCCAAAAGCAACGGCTACGAGAGTCTGCACATCACTGTTCTCGGCCCTGAGAAGAAATGGGTGGAGGTACAGATAAGAACCGAACGCATGGACGATGTTGCCGAGCACGGACTGGCAGCACACTGGCGCTACAAGGGAGTGAAGCAGCAGCAAGGCGGACTCGAAGACTGGCTGGCTGGAATACGAGCCGCACTCGAGACAAACGATGACATGCAGCTGATGGATCAGTTCAAGATGGACCTTGTAGAGGATGAAGTCTTCGTCTTCACGCCAAAGGGCGACCTCTTCAAGTTGCCAAAGGGCAGCACGGTGCTCGACTTCGCCTATGCCATCCACACCAAGGTGGGCGACCACTGCACAGGTGCCAAGATTGGCAACAAGAACGTAACCATACGCCAGGAACTGCACAGCGGCGACCAGGTGGAGATTCTCACATCCAACAACCAGACTCCTAAGCTGGACTGGATAAACATTGTCCACACATCCAAGGCAAGAACCAAGATAAGAACCAGCATCAAGGAGATGAACGCCGGACAGGTGGACATTGCCAAGGAACTGTTGGAACGCAAAATGAAGAACCGCAAGGTGGAGATGAGCGAATCGACGCTGATGCACACCATCAAGAAACTCGGTTTCAAGGTGGTAACGGATTTCTACAAGGCTCTCGGCAACAATGAGATAGACGTCAACACCGTCATCGAGGAGTACGTCGCACGCCAGAAGTTCGAACGCGGAGAGGCAGAGAAGTCGGAAGTGCGCAAGGCCGAGGAGTTTGTCATGAACGACACCAAGGACACCAAGGTGAAAGGTGGCAACGAGGACGTCATGGTGATAGACAAGGACCTGAAGGGACTCGACTTCCAACTTGCAAAGTGCTGTCATCCCATCTATGGCGACGACGTGTTCGGATTCGTCACCGCATCGGGAGGCATCAAGATACACCGTATGGACTGCCCCAACGCGCCTCAGATGCGCGAACGCTTCGGCTACCGCATCGTCAAGGCACGCTGGGCGGGCAAGGGCGGCAGCAAATATGCCATAACCCTCCACATTGTCGGCAACGATGACCTCGGCATCGTCAACAACATAACAAGCATCATCTCCAAGGAAGAGAAGATGCTCATGCGCAGCATCAGCATCGACAGCCACGACGGACTCTTCAGCGGTCACCTCACCGTCATGCTCGAGGACACCTCACGCTTGCAGCAACTTATCAAGAAGTTGAAGACAGTACGCGGAGTCAAGAACGTAACGAGAAGCTGACAAACATCGTATTAGCGAATTATCGAAAACGAGTCATCCAAAACAATAACACCAAAAACAATGAACAAAAGAAACACACTGCTTTTAGCCAGCACCATGGTCTTCGCCACCGCAATGGCAGACAAGATAGATGTTAACACACTGAAGGTTGCAGGTCCCTACACCGCCACTCATGCCATCCAGCTCGACACACTCGATGCGAGCGGCAAGGCATACGACGAAAACGAAATGCTGAAGAGTGGCATCAACACTCAAGCCTGGAAGAACGGCACCGAGAGCAACGGCATCATCGCTGCCACCGACAAGGCTGCAGTATACCTGGCTGGTTTCACCATCGACAACACACGTTTTGCCAAGTGCAAGATAGAGGCACAGGGCAGCCAGGAGCACGTCATCTACATTGACAACAAGCAGGGCGGCGAGCAGGACCTCATGCCCGGTCGCCACGAGGTGGTGGTCAAGGTTTTCTGCAAGAAGAACGAAGCTGACACACTGAAGGTCAGCGTCGACAGCAAGCAGTCAGACTACCTTACCATCAACGCCACGGGAAAGCGCCTCTACACCCTTGCCGACTATATGAACGGCGAGAAGGGAAGCAGCACCTCTCTCTCTGCCAACGGTCGCTACCTGATGCTTAACTCCAGCACCACGTATGCAGACTCGAAGACCGAGTGGAAGCGCGAAATAATAGACCTCAAGACTGGACTCTCGCATGAGGTCACCGATTTCAAGGATTGGGCAAGCACTGGCGACAACTATATAAGCTACCGCAAGGGCACCAATGGCGAGACGATATACGAATACCGCGACCCTGCCAACGGCAAGCGCACTCCACTCTTCACCGACTATGCAAAGGTAAACGGCAGTTTCCTCAACGGTGAGAAAGAGATGCTCATATACAAGACTGTGGAAGGACCAAAGGACGACCCACAGGTACACCAGATTCTCTCGCCAGACGACCGTCAGCCAGGATGGCGCAACCGCACCAATGTTCAGTTGCTCAACGTAGTTACTGGCCAGCTCACACCCTTGACCCTCGGCCATCACAGTTCCGGTGCCACACTCAGCCCCGACGGACGTCTCATCCTCATCACACAATACGAGGAGTGCATGACCGAACGCCCGTTCACCTTCCAGAATGTCTACCTTTACAACCGTGACACAGAGAAACTGGACACACTCATCAAGCACGAGGGATTTCTGGGTAGCGGACGTTTCACTGCCGACGGCAAGCAGATTGTCTTCAGCGGCAGTCCCGAGGCATTCGGTGGCATCGGCATCAACGACCCAACGGGCAAGACACCCAGTATGATACAGACCGAGCTTTTCCTCTACGACCTTGACACACGCAAGGTGAAGAGCCTCACCTACGACTTCAACCCCAACATCGGCAGTTTCCAGATAAGCAAGGTGGACGGTTGCATCTACGCTCTCTGCGAAAACCGCGACTGCCAGGACATCTTCCGCATCAACCCCAAGACTGGCAAGATAGACCGTCTCAAACTTACCGAGGAATACATCTCAAGTTTCTCTCTTTCTGACGGCAAGCCCATGCTGAGTTACACGGGTCAGAGCGCGTCCAACTCGTCGCGAGTCTACACCGTCGACCTCAAGAGTGGCAAGGAAACACTCATCCGCGACTACGATGCCATCCGCATGGGCGACATCGAGCTGGGCGAGTTCCACGAATGGAACTTCAAGAGCAGCCGTGGCGACTCCATCTGCGGACGCTACTATCTGCCGCCCCATTTCGACAGCACAAAGAAGTATCCAATGCTGGTTTACTACTATGGCGGATGCTCGCCCACAGGCCGTTATCTGGAGTCCTACTACAACTTCCACGGATGGGCAGCCATGGGCTACGTTGTCTATGTCGTGCAGCCAAGCGGCTGCACCGGTTTCGGTCAGGAGTTTGCGGCACGCCACGTCAACACCTATGGCGAGGGCACAGCCGACGACATTATCGAAGGCACCAAGAAGTTCTGCGAAGAGCATCCCTACGTCAACAAGGACAAGATAGGTTGCCTCGGTGCTTCATACGGAGGTTTCATGACACAATACCTCATGACCGTCACCGACATATTCGCTGCCTCGATGAGCCATGCCGGCATCAGCAACCCAACCAGTTACTGGGGCTTCGGCTACTGGGGCTACAGCTACAGTGCCGTGAGTGCTGCCAACAGTTATCCATGGAACAACCAGAAACTGCTCAGCGGTCAGGCACCGCTCTTCAATGCCGACAAGGTTCACACACCGATTCTTTTCCTTCACGGAGCATCCGACACCAACGTGCCCATCAACGAGAGTATCCAGATGTTCACCGCGCTCAAGATACTTGGCCGTGAGTGTGCATTCGTAACCGTCGAGGGTCAGGATCATCACATCGTCGACTATGAGAAGCAGAAGAAGTGGGTCAGCACCTACTACGCATGGTTTGCCAAGTGGCTCCAGGACGACCCTACATGGTGGGACACCCTTTACCCTGCTAAGAACCTATAAACTGAGTAATGATTTACCCCAAGAACTACGAACAGAAAGTCGGATTTGACGAGATAAGACAGCTCCTAAGCAACCATTGCGACAGTACGATGGGCAGGGAGCGTGTAGAGGAGATGAGTTTCATGACCGACGTGAAGCTCATCCGCGAACGCCTTGAAGAGACACGCGACTTCATGCGACTCTTCGACACCGAGAGTGACATCCCCGAGATGGACTTCTTTGACCTGCGTCCCACCATACAGCGCATCAAACTGGAAGGAACCTTCATCGAGGAGCAGGAGATGTGGGACCTCAAGCGTTCGCTCGACACTCTACATTCTTTCATCGACATCATACGTCGTGAGGATGCACCCTACCCCGCCCTGGCACACCTTGCCGAGGGTGTATTCACGTTTCACACCGTGACACGACGCATCGGTCAGATACTCGACAAGTTCGGACGCATCAAGGACGATGCCAGCCGCGAACTGTTCGAGATACGTCGCGAACTGGCTCACTTGGAAGGCAGCATAGGCAGAACTCTCCACAAGATACTTAAGTCGGCACAGGCAGAGGGACTGGTGGAGATGGACGCTTCGCCCACACTGCGCGACGGTCGTCTGGTAATACCCGTAGCCCCAGCCATGAAGCGTAAGCTGAAGGGCATCGTCCACGACGAGTCTGCCACCGGAAAGACTGTATTCATCGAACCTGCCGAGGTGGTGGAGGCAAACAACCGCATCCGCGAACTGGAGGCAGAGGAACGACGCGAGATAAACCGGATACTGAAGGAGTTTACCGACAAGATACGACTGAACATACCTGAGTTCCTCAGGGCGTTCGTCTTCCTTGCCGACCTTGAGTTCGTACGTGCCAAGTCACTCCTGGCAACCGAGATAAACGCCATCTGTCCACAGGTGGGCAGCAAACCTGTCATCGACTGGACATTGGCTGTTCATCCGCTGCTTGCACTCAATCTCAAGGCAAGCGGACGCAAGGTCGTTCCTCTCGAGATACTGCTCAACCGTCAGCAGCGCATCCTTGTCATAAGCGGCCCCAATGCCGGTGGCAAGAGTGTGTGCCTCAAGACTGTCGGACTGCTGCAGTATATGGTGCAGTGCGGACTGCCCATCCCACTGGGCGAGAACTCCAGGATTGGAGTCTTCCAGAGTCTCTTCATCGACATCGGTGACGAGCAGAGCATCGACGACGACCTCTCCACCTACAGTTCGCATCTGCTCAATATGAAGAACATGATGCGAGGCTGCTCGCCTTCCTCACTCCTGCTCATCGATGAGTTTGGAGGTGGCACGGAACCCGGTATAGGTGGTGCCCTGGCTGAGGCAATACTGCGTCAGTTTCACAAGAACGGCACCTTCGCCGTCATCACCACCCACTATCAGAACCTCAAGCATTTTGCCGATGACAACGATGGCGTGGTCAACGGTGCCATGCTCTACGACCGCCATCACATGCAGGCTCTCTTCCAACTGCAGATAGGCAATCCCGGCAGCAGTTTCGCAGTCGAGATTGCACGAAAGATTGGCATTCCCGAGTCTGTCATCGAAGACGCTTCCAACATCGTCGGACAAGAGTATATCGACGCCGACAAATATCTGCAGGACATCGTCCGCGACAAGCGCTACTGGGAGGGCAAGCGCCAGAACATCCACCAGCGCGAGAAGGAGATGGAGAAGACCATCAACCGATACGAAGACGAGGTGACCGACCTTCAGAAGCAGCGACGTGCCATCATACGCGAAGCCAAGGAGGAGGCACAGCGCATCATCCAGGAGGCTAACGCAAAAATTGAGAACACCATACGCGAGATAAAGGAGGCTCAGGCTGAGAAGGAGCGCACACGCGAAGCGCGAGCACAACTGCTGGAGATGCAGGAACGACTGGCGCGTCAGGAGGCTGACGAGGCTGAACGCAATGCTGACATAGAGAAGAAGATGCAGCAGATTCTGGACCGACGCAAGCGCAAGGAGGAAAGGAAGAAGAAGGGACTGGAAAAGAATGGAAGTGCAAGCGGAGGTGGAAACGTGAACGGCAACGGCAACAGCATTGCTGCACATGAGAGCGCCGCCTTGAGTGGCAACGCACAAGGCAATGCCGGCACGCCTGCCGACATGCAGTCGCATGCCTCTGGTGGCACGCTGCAGAAGGGAGACACCGTTCGCATCAAGGGTCAGAACACCGTGGGCAGCATCGAAAGCATACAGGGCAAAAAGGCAGTTGTTATCTTCGGCGTCATCAAGACAAGCGTACCACTCGACCGGCTCGAGCATGCCGAGAAACCCAAGCAACAGAGTATCAGCAAGGTGGCAACCTACCTCAGCAAGGAGACGCGCGAGGACATGCACCAGCGTTCACTGCAGTTCCATCAGGACATCGACATACGCGGTTTGCGTGCCGACGAAGCACTGCAGCAGATAACATACTACATCGACGATGCAATCCTCGTCGGTGCAGCACAGGTTCGCATCCTGCACGGCACCGGTACAGGTGCCCTTCGCCAGTTGGTTCGTCAGTACCTCTCCACCGTGCCCAGCGTCAACCGCTACCACGACGAGCACGTCCAGTTTGGTGGTGCCGGCATCACGGTCGTAGAGTTCGTGTAAGATCTACAACGTATCCGGTTTTAAAGTTTTTCTTTATAGAAAACCAAACTAAAAAACAATATAATTCGAAAGTTTTCGAACGGCTGTTTGTGTCTGATTATCAGTGCAAAGATAAACAAAAATACATTGGCACACAAGTTTGTGGACCACAAACTTGTGTACCAATGCAAATTACTCGTGAATTCCCCTGTTGTTTAACAGAATATTCGAGTCAAATCGCAGGAATTTCAGGAATCTCCTCGGTTAACATCTAACCTGCATTATTCACGATAATGTCCATGGTTTCACTCATGATGATGCAAACGAAATAAAGGAGTTGCTGACGTGGTAACGATAACGATTCACTTAACAGTAATAGACTAAAAAAACATTTATGTTTGGATGAACTGCACAAAATGTTTGTTTATTCCACAGTCTTTTTATATCTTTGCATGCAGAAGTCGCCCGATTTTGTGTGATTGTTTAACAAAAAGTCGCCCGATTTTGTGTATTTACACAATAAAAAGTCGCCCGATTTCGTGTTAAATATTAATATAGCAACTTGATAGTTAGACAGAATGATGTATCGTCGAAAAATTGAAGATGTACTGCTTCGATGGAAGGAAACTCCAAATCATAAGCCTCTGGTCATAAAAGGCTGCAGACAGTGTGGCAAGACAAGTTCTGTGAAGGCATTTGCACAGCAACATTACAAGCATGTTGTATACATGGATTTCCATGAACAGAAGGAACTTTGCGCGCTCTTTGATGGCTCATTGAAGATTGATTACCTTACAGTCGTTATCACTGCGGCAATACCAGGTGCCATGTTTGTGCCTGGGAAAACTTGTCTCATACTTGATGAGATACAAGACTGCCCAAAGGCTCGAGCAGCATTGAAGTTTTTTAAGTTGGATGGACGCTATGACGTAATCTGTACGGGTTCATTGCTTGGAGTAAACGGATACAAATCTGAAGAGCAACAGAAAGAAGAGGAAACAACGTCCGTTCCAGTAGGCTTTGAAAACATTGTAGATATGTATCCGATAGATTTCGAGGAGTGGTTATGGGCAAATCAAATTCATCAACCAATAATTGACATGCTGAAACAACACATGCGAGACGAGTCTCCTGTTCCGGAAGCTATACACCAGCGCATGCGACAGTTGATGTTGGAATATATCATCGTTGGTGGTATGCCTGAAGCCGTCAGCACCTTTCTCACAACGCATGATGTAAACCAAATGGTAGCCGTACAAAAATCCATTATAGATGAATATAAGGTAGATATGGTAAAGTACGCACGTTCGGAAGACAAAACACGTATTCGCGAATGTTTTGAATCAATACCTCGTCAGCTGAGTCGTGACAACAAGAAGTTTACCTATTCCGTAGTCCGAAAGGGTGGCAGGAGTAAGGAGTATGTAGGGAGCCTGCAATGGATAGAAGATGCAGGTATTGTTCGTCGTTGTCATAATCTCACCATCACCGAGTTACCCCTCAGTGGCAATGCTTTGCAAGACTGTTTCAAGATATACATGGCAGACACAGGTCTTTTCATCAGTATGCTCGACGAAGGAACACAATTAGACATTCTGCAAGGGCGCTTGGGTAGCTTCAAAGGAGCTATTTATGAAAATGTAATGGCAGACATCTTAGGTAAGATGGGGCGTAAACTGTACTATTACCAAAAGCCAGACAGTATCGAGATCGATTTCGTTATGCGATATAAGGGAGAATGCACACCAGTGGAATGCAAAGCTCGTACTGGTAATGCAAAGTCTATGCAGACACTGCTGAAGCATACAGAGAAGTATCACGTATATAATGCATTGAAACTTGGAGACTATAACGTGGGGCGCAATGGTCCATTGCTCACGCTTCCGTTCTATATGGCATTTCTGCTTACAGAATTATAAATTTACCAGCAGACCTAAGTCTGCCTCATAATTATTTACGGAAATTAAGGACTACTTCGACTTGATGTAGAGTTCCTGGGCGTCGGAGGTTGAGATTTGACGGTTACCAAGGAAGGCAACGAGGAAGGCATCGGGGAAGAGTTTGCGAACGTCGAGCAACGTCTTGCGAGCCTGCTGATAGTCAGAGGTCTTGCCATAGAGGTACTTGTACTTCTCGTCCTTTTGCAGAATCTCGATGTCCTTGAGACCCTTGAAACGTGGGTCTGGCATCTTTATCTTCGACTTCAGAGCAAAGATCTGGATGTAGAAATGCAGGTCGCCACTCTCGAACTCCGGTTCGAGAGAACTGTCGAGAACGACAGATGCCTCAGCCTTGATGTCCTCGGCTGTGATGACCGGTTGCTTCTCCTCCTGTTTAGGGTCAGCCTGTGCAAGGTCGGTAGTGGCAGCAGTAGTATTAACGTCGGCAGGAGTCTCAACCTTCGGCTCCTCCTTCTTCTTGACCTTTCCACCAGTGCGGCGCATCTCTGCCAGTTCGCGCTTCTCGCGTCCGGCATCCACAGCCTTCTTGTAGTCACGCAGACCACGATAGATGCACTGCGCTATCTCCTCCTGACCGGCAGGGCTCATCATATAGTCCTGCTCGCTGGGCGTGCTGATGAAACCTATCTCGGTCAGCACGCTCGGCATGCGGGTATAGAGGAGGACATAGTAGCGTTCGCGCTTCACGCCTCGACTGATGGGTCGCCCCACCATTCCATAGTTCTTCTGCAACTCCCACGCCAGCAGTTCGCTCTTGCGTATGTTGGTGCGTCGGGCATACTCCACATCCGAATTGTTGGTGGCGCCAACAGGACCGTAATATGTCTCCGTGCCACGAATATTATTCACCTCGGGCGCAGCATTCACATGGATGCTGAGGAAGAGGTCCGCTCCGGCATTGTTGGCGATGTGGGCACGCTGTTCGAGGGTGAGGAAGGTGTCTGTCTCGCGCGTCATCTTGACCTTTACGCCCGAGATATTGGCACGCACAAGCTCTGCCACACGCTTTGCCACGCTGAGTGTGATGTACTTTTCCTTGGTCTTGCTACCCTCGCAACCTACGTCGCGACCGCCATGACCGGCATCAATGACCCATGTGCGTGTTCGCACCTTCGCAACGGCAACAACCGGCAAAAGTAGCATAAACATAAGTACGACAGAGACAATCTTTTTCATTTCGACTGCAAAAATACACATTTTTATCAAGACTGCAATCAATTTGCGCACGTAATATATACTTTAGAAATAGAATATTTGAAAAATAATTCGTATCTTTGCCACATGAGCGACGGAAATTTCAATAGACAACTACTACCACACACACCCTACGCAAGCGGTATGAAGGTAGGACAGAGACTGACAAAGATGCGTGCCGTGGAGACATTCCGCGAGAGTCTGGACAGGCTCTTACCCTCGATGACAGAGGAGGAGAAACGCATGGAAACGGAGCGATTCGAGCACGAGCTTTCGTGCAAGATTGGTAATCAGTAAGAAACAACAAAATCAAAACATGGCAGACGACAAGAAAATCATCTTCTCGATGGTAGGCGTAAGCAAGACCATCCAACAGACACAGAAACAAGTATTAAAGAACATCTACCTGAGCTTCTTCTACGGAGCCAAGATCGGTATTATCGGTCTCAACGGTGCCGGTAAGTCGACACTGATGAAGATAATAGCCGGACTCGACCAGAGTTATAAGGGCGAGGTTGTATTCTCGCCTGGCTATACCGTGGGCTATCTGCCTCAGGAGCCAGAACTTGACGACAACAAGAGCGTGCTCGACACCGTGAAGGAGGGCGTGCAGAACATCGTTGACGCACTGAACGAGTACGAGGAGATAAACCAGAAGTTCGGTCTGCCCGAATACTACGAGGACGAGGACAAGATGAACGGACTCTTCACCCGTCAGGCTGAATTGCAGGACATCATAGATGCCACAGATGCATGGAACCTTGAGAGCAGACTGGAACGTGCTATGGACGCACTGCGCTGTCCGCCAGCCGACCAGCTGTGTGGAGTGCTGTCGGGTGGTGAGCGACGCCGCGTCGCCCTGTGCCGCCTGCTCTTGCAGAAACCCGACGTGCTGCTGCTCGACGAGCCTACCAACCACCTCGATGCCGAGAGCATTGACTGGCTGGAACAGCACCTCAACCAATACGAGGGTACGGTGATTGCCGTTACTCACGACCGTTACTTCCTGGACGACGTGGCAGGATGGATTCTCGAGCTCGACCGTGGCGAGGGTATACCCTGGGAGGGCAACTACAGTTCGTGGCTGGACCAGAAAACCAAGCGCATGGCTCAGGAGGAGAAGGTGGCAAGCAAGCGCCGCAAGACCCTTGAGCGTGAGTTGGAATGGGTACACATGGCTCCGAAGGCACGTCAGGCAAAGGGAAAGGCACGTCTGAACAACTACGAGCGTATGCTGAACGAGGACCAGAAGGAGCGCGAGGAGAAACTGGAACTGTACATTCCCAACGGACCACGTCTGGGTCAGAAAGTTATCGAGGCTCACGGCGTGAAGAAGTCGTTTGGCGACAAGGTTCTCTTCGACGACCTGAACTTCGCACTGCCTCAGGGTGGCATTGTGGGCGTAATCGGTCCGAACGGAGCCGGAAAGACTACCCTCTTCCGCCTCATCATGGGTCTGGACACACCCGACGCAGGTACGTTCGAGGTTGGAGAGACAGTGAAACTGAGCTATGTGGACCAGCAGCACAAGGATATCGTAGCAGACCAGAGTGTGTACCAGGTGGTGAGCCAAGGCAACGAACTGATACGCATGGGCGGCCGCGACATCAACGCACGTGCTTACCTGAGCCGCTTCAACTTCAGCGGTGGTGATCAGGAAAAGAAGTGCGGAGTACTGTCGGGTGGTGAACGCAACCGTCTGCATCTTGCCATGGCACTGAAGCAGGAGGGCAACGTTCTGCTGCTCGACGAGCCTACCAACGACATCGACGTCAACACACTGCGTGCGCTCGAGGAAGGTCTGGAGAGCTTTGCCGGCTGTGCAGTAGTCATCAGCCACGACCGTTGGTTCCTGGACCGTATCTGTACACACATCCTTGCATACGAAGGCGACGGAAAGGTATTCTTCTTCGAAGGCAGTTACTCGGAGTACGAGGTGAACAAGTGCAAGCGTCTCGGCATAGAGGAACCCAAGAGAGTGCGCTACCGCAAGTTGATGGAAGACTAAGTGGTGTAAAGAGTTTTCGCACACAAAGAAAAGGAGCGTAGAGTGTACATACGGCGTCGGCGAACCGGCTGGCGAACGTTTGGCACGCAAAAACACGACCAGCGACCCTTTACGCAACTAACTGAAACATAGCACCTTGCAGGAACAAGATTATCTTGCTCGGCAAGCAAAAAAAATCACGCAGCGTAATTTTAAAAATCACGGTGCGTGATTTCAAAAATTACGGTGCGTGAATTGACCAACTCATGCACCGTGATTTTTTGTTTCACGCACCGACATTTTTCAGATGTCGGAACGAGACGATTTTCCACTATGTTGTTGTAATGGAATTTCGTAATGCATAATAATGCTATTCCTTCTTCCCGAAGAAATAATATACCCAGTAAGTACCCCTGTAATAATCGGTGCAGTAATACTCACGTTCCTGCTCGTCCTCCTTCGACTTGTATAGTTCCTGAAAACCGAGATAATTCTCGAGAAACTCATCATCGTCGAGAACAGCCACAGGTTTTTCCGTCTGACGGCTGTAGAGAAGCAACGCCTCGGCAAAATGACGAGGCAGGTCCTTCATCTTTACAGGTTCCGGTTCTCTTTTCTTTTTCTTCTTTGCATTTCCTTTCTTCCGCACATTATTCTGCTGTGCCATACTGTCCTTCGGAGCATAGAACGACACCAGACTGTCGGCAAAGGCATCGAGATTACGATCGAGAAGGAAGGCGGTAAGCAGATAGTCGCGCACAGGCTCCTTGGCAAGAGTGTCGGAAGCCAGATACTGCAGGAAATGCGTCGCATTCATGTCGTGGATGGGGAAACCGCCAAGATAGTCGCGCATGATGGCAGGCATATTGGCAGGTCGCAGACTGTCGGTGGGCGAAGGCAGAAGGCAATCGCTGCCAAGCGTTCCGTCGTACTGGAACAGCCGCTGTCCGAGCATTCCCATCCTGCTGAGCGAATAGGCGCGCAGATACATGATGCATCTTGATGGATGCGAGTCCTTGGAACTCATGTCGAGCACATCCTCGTACTCCGCGCTCCGCGCCAGTTCCTCCATACGCAGTTCGTAATGCGAGCGTCGATCAGTGTTGCCAACCATGCCGGTGAACGACATGCCGACGAAGAGCAGAAGCATATTCGGCCACATCAGTTCGGACAACGACGCGTTCTCGCCTCGATTCTCGTTTATCTGCTTGCAAAGAAAGACTGAAACAGCCCAGATGATTGCAGCAACGATGAAAGGCAAAGCCCCACTGCTGTGTGAACCAAACCCGAGCAACGGAATGTGGACGTCCGTCAGCATGCCAAGCGACCAGAACGAAGGAAACCACAGAAGTGCCTTGAAACGTATGGGAACATGAATGTAGAACGTCAGGGCAAGTCCGACGAACGAGAATCCAATCGTCAGCAGAAAAGAATAGAGGAATGTGTAGTAGACAGTACGTCCATGCGAATAGATATGCTGAGCCATGCTCATCAATTCGCCCTGGAAGAGGTAGAGATACAGGAAACAGAACAAGACAAAGAGCAAGCAGCAGACAATATTTATCATCTGCACTGCTTGCCTTGTTCTATATAAATGGTATCTCAAACGCTTGAAATTTTACAAGTTCGACATACTGTTTATGCCACCTTGCATCAGTTTATTTCTTCGCCTTCTTGGCTGCTGACTTGCCAACAGTCTTGCCCTCTGCCTTCTTGGCTGCCGGTTTTGCAGAAGTCTTTGATGCCGGCTTTGCAGAAGCCTTTGATGCTGGCTTTGCAGAAGCCTTTGATGCCGGTTTTGCAGAAGCCTTTGATGCTGGTTTTGCAGATGCCTTTGATGCTGGCTTTGCCTTGGCAGGAGCATCTTCGTCAGCCAGACGGAGCACACATGCCGAGCGTGCAGGCAGGTAGAGCTTGAGCCAGCCCTTGTTGTCGCGTGCCAGAAGTGGGTCGAAGTTTGTGAAGTGGCGTACAGAATCGTCGTTCAGACCATTGCCACCGAATGCCTTGTCGTCGGTGTTGAGCACATAGTCCCACGCACCCTGCTGAACCATGAATCCGTAGCCGTCGTATGAGCGATTTGGACTGAAGTTGAAGACGAAGAGCAGATTGCCACGCTGGTAAGCCAGAATCTGGTCGCCGTCGTTGTGCCATATCTCCTGAACCTTAGTCTTCTGGATGGCAGGAACTGTCTTCAGTGTCTGCAGCATCTTCTCGTCGAAGTCGCCAAGATAGTGGAAACAGAGGTCGTGGTTGTCCACGAGGTTCCACTGGCGGCGTGCATACTTGTGGCTCCAGCCGTTGCCCTCTCTTGGGAAGTCAATCCATTCGGGATGGCCGAACTCATTGCCCATAAAGTTCAGGTAACCGCCATTGATGGTGCTGGAAGTAAGCAGACGAATCATCTTGTGGAGAGCGATGCCGCGCTCGACGGTGAAGTTCTCGTCTCCCTTCTTGAAATGCCAGTACATGTCGGCATCGATGAGACGGAAAATGATTGTCTTGTCGCCGACGAGCGCCTGGTCGTGACTCTCGCAGTAAGAGATGGTCTTCTCGTCCTCGCGGCGGTTGGTCACCTCCCAGAACATAGAACTTGGTTTCCAGTCCTCGTCTTTCAGTTCCTTGATAGTCTTTATCCAGTAGTCGGGCACATTCATTGCCATACGATAGTCGAAACCATAGCCACCATCCTTGAATGGTGCAGCAAGACCGGGCATACCGCTCACCTCCTCGGCGATGGTGATGGCGTTCTTGTTGACCTCGTGTATGAGCTGGTTGGCAAGTGTGAGGTAGCATATCGCGTTGTCATCCTGATGACCGTTGAAGTAGTCGCCGTAGCCGCAGAATGCCTCGCCCAGACCATGACTGTAGTACAGCATCGAGGTGACGCCGTCGAAGCGGAAACCGTCGAAGTGATACTCCTCCATCCAGTACTTACAGTTAGAGAGGAGGAAGTGCAGCACCTCGTTCTTTCCGTAGTCAAAGCAGAGGCTGTCCCATGCCGGATGCTCGCGGCGGTCGCCCTGGTTGAAATACTGGCAAGGGTCGCCTGCCAGATTGCCAAGACCCTCCATCTCGTTCTTAACGGCGTGGCTGTGTACGATGTCCATGATGCAGGCAATGCCGTTGGCATGAGCCTCATCGATGAGAGCCTTCAGCTGTTCGGGAGTACCGAAACGACTGCTTGCGGCAAAGAAGTTGCTGACATGGTAGCCGAACGAACCATAGTATGGATGTTCCTGGATAGCCATTATCTGGATGCAGTTGTAGCCATCCTTGATGACACGTGGCAAGACGTTGGTGCGGAACTCGTCGTAGGTTCCAACCTTCTCGGCATCCTGTCCCATGCCGACATGGCACTCGTAGATGAGCAGCGGGCTTGTCGTCGGCTTGAACTTCTTGGTCTTCCACTGGTATGCCTCCTCAGGAGCCCACACCTGACCGCTGAATATCTTTGTCTGCTCGTCCTGGACGACACGATTCACCCATGCAGGAATGCGCTCGCCCTGACCGCCTTCCCAATGAACAATCATCTTAAACAAATCACCATGCTTCAGTGCATTTGCCGGAAGCTTGAGCTCCCAATTGCCTGAGTTCTTGACACGCTTCATGGCGTACTTGTCATCTTCCTTCCATTCGTTGAAGTCACCCACAAGATAGATGGCTGTTGCGTTGGGAGCCCACTCGCGGAGAACCCAACCACGATCGGTGCGGTGAAGACCGAAATAGAGATAGCCACTGGCAAAGTCGCTCAGTGTTGTCTTGCCACCATTGGTAAGTTCTGCCATCTTGTTCTCGGCATACTGATGACGTCCGTTGATAGCGTCAGCATAAGGGCGCAACCACGTGTCGTTCTTCAACAACTTAAGCATTGGAGCTTGTTTTTCTGCTACTTTCTTTGTTTTTGCCATAATATTATATATAAGGTGTATTTTCTACGTTAATGAATATGCCGCATCGCACATAGGCTGTGAAGATTGTCACTGTGTCACCACACCGTTGCTGTACACGCCCCTGCGCGTCACGTTGCCGTTCTTGTCTTTCTCCACAAACGAGCCGTCCTTCTTGTTCTGGCGGAAGTTTCCTTCGTAACGGTTGCCCTCGGCATCCTCCATGATGCCATAGCCTTCCTTCATGCCACCCTTGAAACCGCCCTTGTACTTGGTTCCGTCGGCAAGGCGCAGAATGCCCTCACCCTCCATCAAGCCGTTCTTCCAGGCACCGTCGTAGACGTCGCCGTTAGCCCAGGTGTATTTGCCGCGTCCGTTGGGCACGTTGTTCTTCCACGAACCGACATACACAGCACCGTTGGCCCAGGTGTATGTTCCCTCGCCGTTCTGCTCGCCATTCTTGAACGAACCGACGTACTTGTTGCCATTGGCAAAGGTGAAGATGCCCTCGCCCGAGCGCTCGCCCTTGACATAGCCACCTTCGTACTTGTCGCCATTCTGGAAGTGGTAAATTCCCCTGCCGTGCTGTGTGTCGTTGAGCCAGTCGCCACTGTAGATGTCGCCCGAAGCATAGGTGTATGTTCCCTTGCCGCTCATCTGGTTGTCCTTCCAGTAGCCCTCGTACTTGTTGCCGTCGTTCCAGTCGAACACTCCCTTGCCGTTCTTTTTGTCGTCCTTCCACGAACCGACATAGCGCTCGCCTGTGGCATAGGTGTAGACCCCGTGTCCCTCGCGCTTGTCCTGGAACCAGTTGCCCTTGTACACGTCTCCGTTGTAATAGTACATCGTACCCTCGCCCTGCTGATAGTCCTTGTACCAGAGACCAGTGTACCTGTTGTTGTTGGCGAAGTAGAAAGTTCCGAGTCCGTGCTGCTGGTCGGCAAACCACTCTCCGTCGTACTTCTCGCCATCTACAAACTGGTAGACACCCTTTCCATGTCGCTTTCCCTTCTCGTAGAAGCCATGGTGCGTATCACCATTCTTGAAGGTGGTCTGTCCCTGTCCCCAGGGCTTTCCCTTGAACAGTTCTCCCTGATATTCCGCCCCGTCGGGGAACGTGTAGTTACCTATCTTGATCTGCTGTGCTGAAACTGTCAGAGGCAGCAGGAGCAGCAGCATCGTAATCTTTCGTATATTCATCAGTATCGTAATTTCAATTTAAACAAGTTTAGCAAGGAACTCCTCAGCTCGCTGAAGGTCCTCGGGAGTGTCAATGCCGATGGTCTCGACATCAGAGATGCCAACCTTGATGGTGTAGCCGTTCTCGAGCCAGCGCAACTGCTCCAGACTCTCTGCCAGCTCCAACTTGGACTGTGGCAGCGAGGTTATCTGGCGCAGCACGTCTGCGCGGTAGGCATATAGCCCGATGTGCTTGTAGAAGGTGTGCCTTGCCAGCCACTCGCCCTTGTCAACGCCACGCAGATAAGGAATGACGCTGCGGCTGAAGTAGAGGGCGTGCATGTCGTTGTCGACCACAACCTTGGGGCTGTTGGGGTTCTCGAGTGCCTGTAGACCGTCATCCACGGTGAATGGTTTTACCAGTGTGGCAATGTCAACCTTCGCATCGTCGAAGCAAGAACATATGGTGCGAAGCTGCTCGGGCTGTATGAAAGGCTCGTCACCCTGTATGTTGACCACTACGTCGCAGCCCTCGCCTACCTTGGTGAAAGCCTCGTAAACACGGTCGGTGCCACTGCGGTGCGAAGTGCTTGTCATTACGGCTTTTCCACCAAACGCTTCAACTGCCTGCATGATACGCTCGTCGTCGGTAGCTACTGTCGCGTCGTCCAGAACACCACACACCTGCTTGTAGACACGCTCTATCACGGTCTGTCCGCCCAACTTGGCAAGCGGCTTGCCGGGGAAGCGCGTAGACGCAAAACGTGCTGGTATGATTCCTATGAATTTCATTTATGCTTGTCTTTTTTAGTTTCTCTTGTGATGTTTCCTCTCGCTTACCGATGGATGTCTTCCCCAGCAGCCCGAACCGTCAGGGGGCTATCCGCTGCCAGAATATGTGCCCTTAATACGCCATCAGTTCGTCCACTCCCATTATAGGGTCTGCCTCGTCACCGATAAGGCTGCTGTTGCATTCCGAGAAGCCTGCCGGGATGTCGAACTCTGCCGTTGGCGAGATGCCAAGACGAGAGTCGGCATACACCTTCTGGAGGAACAGTGCCACTATAGGCAGTGCTGCCGATGCACCCTGAGCATAGGTCATGCTTCTGAAATGGATGTCGCGCTCCTCGCCGCCGACCCACGCGCCGAAGGTGAGCTGTGGCGTGTAGCCCACAAACCAGCCGTCGGAGTTGTCGTTGGTAGTTCCGGTCTTGCCGCCCATCGGTGACTTGATGCCGTACTTGAAGCGAATTCTCGAACCTGTACCGCCATCTACCACTCCACGCATCAGCGAGATCATCTTGTAACTTGAGGTCTCGCTTATCACTTCCTTGGAACGTGGTGGCAAACCGTTGGAAAGGGATGCCAGGACGTTGCCCTCGGAATCCTCGATGCGAGTGACGTAGACCGGTACATGCCTTACACCTCTGTTGGGGAATGCCGTATAGGCGCTTACCATCTCAGCCAACGATATCTCGACTGCGCCAAGGCAGAGTGAGAGGGTTGGCTGTATGTCGCGCTGCTTGATGCCGAACTGGCGTAGTATCTCGACGAACTGTGTCGGTGTCCACTGATTGATGAGATATGCCGACACCCAGTTGTTGGACTGCTGGAGTCCCCACCTGAGTGTCACCATCTCGCCATACCTTGCACGCGAAGCGTTGCGAGGGGTCCACGTCTGTCCGTTGCCCGCATCGTAGGTTTGCTGCACGTTGGGCACCTCGTCGCATGGTGTCATGTTGTTCTCCATAGCCAGGGCATAGAGATAAGGCTTGATGGTAGAACCAACCTGACGCTTGCCCTGAGTTACCATGTCGTACTGGAAGTTTGCATAGTTCAAGCCACCGACGTAAGCCTTCACCTCTCCCGTCCTGTTGTCCATGCACATAAAGGAAGAACGCAGGAACTGCTTGTAGTAGAGCAGTGAGTCGAGCGGGGTCATCGTGACATCGACGTCGCCATCGGGCGAGTAGAGTGTCATATCCACCTTCTTGTTGAAGGACTCGCGTATCTCGTCATCGCTGTAGCCGGCAGCCTTCATGGTCACCCATCTCTCGCTCTGATGCATTGCCTTGTTGATGCGCTTCTGGCGTGTTGCCATGTCGAGCGATGAGTGATATGGTGCCTTCGGGTTGGTCTTCTGTTCCTTGTCGAACGCCGGCTGCAGGAACTTGGCAACATGATCGTAGACGGCATCCTCGGCATACTGCTGCATCCTGCTGTCTATGGTGGTGTATATCTTCAAGCCGTCGGTGTAGAGGTTGTAGTGTGAACCGTCGCGCTTTGTGTTCTTGTTGCACCATCCGTAGAGGGGGTCTGTCTCCCATGCCAGCGAGTCCTCATAGAACTTCTGGTCCTGCCATGAAGGATAGTCACTGCGCTTTGGTTTCTTTGCCATCATTATCTGGCGAAGGAACTCACGCAGATAGGTGGCCTGTCCTTCCTTGTGGTCCTGGCGCATGTAGTGGAGTTCGAGCGGTTCTGCCTTGCAGCTGTCGCACTGCTGCTGAGTCAGATAGCCCGAACGCACCATCTGACCGAGAACGACGTTGCGTCTGTCCTCGCATCGCTCTGGCTGTCGTACAGGATTGAAATAAGAGGGATTCTTACACATTCCGACAAGGGTGGCACACTCGTTGATGGTCAGATCCTTTGGCTCCTTGTTGAAATAAGTCTTGGCTGCCGTCTTGATTCCCACGGCATTGTGCAGGAAATCGAAATAGTTGAGGTAGAGGGTGATAATCTCCTCCTTGGTGTAATAGCGCTCCAGTTTGAGGGCTATCACCCACTCTATGGGTTTCTGGAACAGACGCTCGCGAGCATCCTGAGCCTTTGTGCTATAAAGCTGCTTGGCGAGCTGCTGGGTGATGGTACTGCCACCGCCGGCATTCTTGTGGCCGAGCAGTCCGCGCTTCACCACGGCACGACCGAGCGCTTTAATGTCGATGCCCGAATGCTCGAAGAAACGCTCATCCTCGGTGGCAACAAGGGCGCTGACCATCCATGGCGAGAGGTCGTCATAGTCGACAAAGATTCTGTTGGCGTTGCTGTAGCTCCACGTACCGATTACCTTTCCGTCGGCGGTGTAGACCTGCGAGGCGAACTTGTTGACAGGATTCTGCAGCTGGTCTAAATCGGGCAGATAACCGATGACTCCCTTGAAAATCAAAGTGAGCAGCACTGCAAAGAAAATCACCACCGCTGCAAACAGAATCCATAATGTGACAAATATCTTTTTGCGTATGTTCTTCATCCGTTTATAAAGAATATTTTTGCAAAGATATAAAAAAATATACTAAAGTACGCAAGCGAAGGTTGATTTTTGAATCAAACAATATTTTTTTGCACATTAAAAGCTTCCGAAGTAACTATAAGTTATTTTTTTTGTAATTTTGGGTTCGAAAAACGACTTTTTAACAACAAAAACAAAACCAAAGTCTATGAATCGCAAGACAAGCAGTCTGGTTACAATTGCAGAACATTCGAGAGAAAAGATTGAATACCTCCTGCAAATGGCAACTGAATTCGAGCGTCACCCCAACAGAAAGCTCCTCGAAAGCAAGGTTGTGGCTACACTCTTTTTCGAACCCTCAACCCGCACTCGACTCAGTTTCGAGACAGCGGCGAACCGTTTGGGAGCTCGTGTTATAGGTTTCGCCGATCCTAAAGTAACAAGCGGCACCAAGGGCGAAACGCTGAAGGACACCATAATGATGGTCAGCAACTATGCCGACATCATCGTAATGCGCCACTATCTTGAAGGCGCTGCCAGATATGCCAGCGAGGTGGCTCCGATACCCATCGTCAACGCAGGCGACGGAGCAAACCAGCACCCCTCGCAGACGATGCTTGACCTTTACAGCATCTACAAGACACAGGGAACACTGGACAACCTGAACATTTACATGGTGGGAGACCTCAAATACGGCCGTACGGTGCACAGCCTGCTCATGGCGATGCGCCACTTCAACCCCACCTTCCATTTCATCGCGCCCGACGAACTTGCCATGCCTCAGTACTACAAGGACTACTGCAAGGAGCACAACATCAAGTACGTTGAGACGAAGGACTTTGATGCCGACGTCATCTCTGGCGCCGACATTCTCTACATGACCCGCGTACAGCGCGAGCGCTTCACCGACCTCATGGAATACGAGCGCGTGAAGGACAGTTACCTGCTGAAGAAGGACATGCTGGCAAAGGCAAAGGACAATATGAAGATTCTGCACCCACTGCCACGCGTCAACGAGATTGAATACTGCATAGACGACACAAAGTACGCCTACTACTTCCAGCAGGCCGGCAACGGACTCTTCGCCCGCCAGGCTCTCATCTGCGACGCACTGGGCTACACACTCGAAGAAATCAAAAACGACACTACCATAATCGACTGATATGAAAAGAGAAACATTACAAGTTGCAGCACTCGAGAATGGTACTGTAATCGATCACATCCCAAGTTCCAAGTTGTTTGACGTCGTCAACCTTCTGCATCTCGAGAACGTGCGCTCGGAGGTAACCGTTGGATTCAACCTCAAGAGCAAGACCATGGGTCGCAAGAGCATCATCAAGATAGCAAACAAGTTCTTCACCGACGACGAACTGAACCAGTTGGCTGTAATAACGCCCAACGTAACGCTCTGCATCATCCGCGACTACGAGATTGTGGAGAAGAAGACTGTGGTGCTCAGCGACGAACTGCACGGCATCATCAAGTGCGGCAACCCCAAGTGCATCACCAACAACGAGCCTATGCGCACACTCTTCCACGTCATCAACAAGGAAGCAGGCATCTGTTGTTGCCACTACTGCAACCAGCAGCAGAAACTGGAAGGGGTGAAACTTGTATAATTCAATAGAAGGTAAAATTAGTATAATTATTTATTTATCAACAGGCTAAGACAATAGCCAAGACGAAAACAATGGAAAGAGACACCAGAATTTTTGAGCTAATCGAAGAAGAACATCAGCGACAGGCAAGAGGTATCGAACTGATTGCCAGCGAGAACTCCGTAAGCCCACAGGTAATGGAAGCCATGGGCAGTTGCCTCACAAACAAGTATGCCGAAGGCTACCCCGGCAAGCGTTACTACGGCGGTTGCGAGGTTGTAGACAAGGTGGAACAGTTGGCTATTGACAGAGTAAAGGAACTTTTCGGTGCAGAATACGCTAACGTGCAGCCACACTCTGGTGCACAGGCTAACGCCGCAGTGCTTCTCACCGTACTGAACCCCGGCGACACATTCATGGGTATGAACCTCGACCACGGAGGTCACCTTTCGCACGGTTCAGCCGTTAACACCAGCGGTATCCTCTACAATCCTGTTGGTTATAACCTGAACAAGGAGACTGGTCGCGTTGACTACGACGAGATGGAGCGCCTTGCCAAGGAGTGCAAGCCAAAGCTGATTATCGGTGGCGGCAGCGCTTACAGCCGCGAGTGGGACTATGCACGTATGCGCAAGATTGCAGACGAAGTCGGCGCACTGCTCATGATTGACATGGCTCACCCCGCTGGTCTTATCGCAGCCGGCGTACTCGACAACCCCGTGAAGTATGCTCACATCGTAACAAGTACCACACACAAGACTCTCCGCGGTCCACGTGGCGGTATCATCCTTATGGGCAAGGACTTCCCCAACCCATGGGGAAAGAAGACTCCAAAGGGCGAGGTGAAGATGATGAGCGCGCTGCTCAACAGCGCAGTATTCCCTGGTCAGCAGGGCGGTCCACTGGAGCACGTCATCGCTGCCAAGGCTGTTGCCTTCGGCGAGGCTCTCACACCTGCGTTCAAGGAGTGGGCTCAGCAGGTAAAGACCAACGCTACCGTTTTGGCAGACGAACTCATACAGCGTGGCTTCAACATCGTCAGCGGCGGTACGGACAACCACTCTATGCTTGTTGACCTTCGCGGCAAGTACCCCGACCTGACAGGTAAGGTGGCAGAGAAGGCTCTCGTGGCTGCCGACATCACCGTCAACAAGAACATGGTGCCATTCGATTCACGCAGTGCATTCCAGACCAGCGGCATCCGCCTCGGAACTCCTGCCATCACCAGCCGTGGTGCCAAGGAGGACCTCATGAAGCAGATTGCAGCATGGATTGAGCGCGTACTGAACGACCCAGAAAGCGAGCAGGTCATCGCAGATGTTCGCAAGGAGGTTAACGCCACAATGGCAAACTACCCAATGTTCGCATACTAATCAAGAAATACATGATACGGGTAAGCGTGCCTCAACGTGCGCTTACCCGTCTCTTTTTTATAAACCGGCAACTCAGCAATGGAAATCATAACAAGCACACAAAACAGCAAGATAAAGAGGCTCAACCTACTTGAGCAGAAGTCAGCAGCCCGACGCGAAAGCAAACTGTTCGTAGTAGAGGGAAAGAGGGAACTGATGCACTGCGTGCAGGCTGGTTATGAGGTGGATAGTGTCTACTTCTGCCCCGACATTACCGGACCCATTGCCGACGGCACAAGCAACAAGGCTGGCATCGAGGAACCGACTGCCGGAATGCTTATCGGTTCGCTGCCCGATACGTGCGAGCGCATCGCTGTCTCCAAACAACTCTACGAGAAGATTGCCTACCGTGGGGGAACCGAGGGCGTGAAGGCGCTTGTCAGAGAGAGGCACACCACCCTCAGCGAACTGAAACTGCAGGACAATCCGCTCATAGTGGTTCTGGAAGGCGTGGAGAAACCCGGTAACCTGGGGGCTGTGCTGCGCAGCGCGGACGCCTCGGGTGCTGACGCCATCATCGTGTGCGACCCACTAACCGATCTTTACAACCCCAACCTGATACGCAGTTCCATAGGCGCCATCTTCAACGTGCCATGCGTTGCGTGCAGTTCCGAGGAGTGCATTGACTTCCTCAAGACAAAAAAGATACAGATTCTTACCGCTCAGTTGCAGGACTCCAAACTATACTACGACACACCAATGACGAGCGGAACCGCCATCGTCATGGGAACCGAGGCATCCGGTCTTACTCCACAGTGGAGAAAGGCTGCCGACGCTCACATACGCATCCCGATGCTCGGCAAACTCGACTCGCTCAACGTCTCTGTCAGCGCAGCCATCCTTCTGTTTGAGGCTGTGCGCCAAAGAAGTATTAATGCTTGAGAACCAGTGCTCGAGACTCTGCCCGAGCACCGCTTGAATCAAAAACTACAATAATCCCAAAAAGTCACTGTTCTTAACATTTGCACCGAATCTTTGCAGAGAAGCCAGAAAAAATGCGTAACTTTGCAGTCCAAATATCATATATAATGAGAAACCTATCCGGCGAGGCATACGCAGCCACCAAATACAACACATTCACAGTAAAGGAACCCTGCACACTTACCGAGTTCCTGCAGAGACAGATGTCCGGCATCAGCCGTAACAAACTCAAGGACATACTCAAGGGACACGGAGTAAGTGTAGACAGAAAACTTGTCACCCAGTACGACTACCGGCTCCAGCCAGGCATGACAGTACAGGTCAGCAAGCACCGTCGAAGCACCCAACTGCAGAACAAATGGGTGAAGATTGTCTACGAAGACAAGGACATCGTCGTGATAGAGAAAAACGCAGGCATACTGAGCATGGCTGCCACAGCCAGGCAGTTCTGCGTCAAGACCGTCCTTGACGAGTATTTTACCAGAAGACATTTCAAGTGCCACGCACACGTGGTGCACCGTCTCGACCGCGACACCAGCGGACTGATGATATATGCCAAGACCATCGAGGCAGCACGAATTCTTGAGTCGGACTGGAAAAACATGGTCTACGACCGACGCTACGTTGCCGTACTTCAAGGCAAGATGGAGATGGAAGGCGGAACCGTCAAGAACTGGCTCATGGACAACAAGGCGTTCATCACATACGCCAGCGAAACGGACAACGGCGGCAAGTATGCCGTGACACACTTCCACACACTGAAGGCTACCGACAAATACTCGCTTGTTGAGCTGCGTCTGGAAACCGGCAGAAAGAACCAGATTCGCGTTCACATGCAGGGACTCGGTCACCCTGTCATCGGCGATCCTAAATATGGCATCGACGGCGAGTACATGCCTAACCCTCTCGGTCGTCTGTGCCTGCACGCTTATCGACTATTCTTCTACCACCCCATCACCGGACAGCCGATGCAGTTCGAGACTCCGTTCCCAACAACATTCACGAACCTCATTGAAGCAAGAAGCACTCTGACAGAAGAAGAGAAACATTAAGTCTGAGGGAGAGGCTCTGCAGGCAGGGGCAACGTGTCTCAGACATAGACATGGCAACTAAACCTGCGCACATCATCCAGAAAGAAACATCAACACACAATAAAACAAAAGGAATATATGAAAAAGATTTTCACCTTAGCTGCAATAGCAGTTGCAACATTGAGTTTGACAGGATGCGGCATGGCTGCCGCAGGAGCCGATAAAACTCTGACAGGTGCAGGCAACGGCAGTGTGCTCGGCAGCGTAGCATCTTCAGTTATCGGAAACAACACAAGCAACGGCAGCACAGCATCTTCACTGGCAGCTACCGGTCTCAACATCCTGACCAATCTGCTCGGAGGCGGTTCGATGAACAAGAACTCCATCGTCGGCACATGGACATACGACGAACCAGCCGTGACATTCGAGTCTTCCAACATGCTCGCACAACTTGGCGGACAGGTGGCAAGCAACAAGATACAGAACACTCTCGGTTCGCAGCTCGGCAAGGTAGGTCTGACAAAGGGTGTGAGCAAGTTCACCTTTGATGACAACGGCAACGTAACAATGACTGTCGGTGGCAAGACAACCAAGGGAACATACACCCTCAACGGCAACACACTGACCATGAAGGGAGCACTGGGTATTGCAAGCCTCACCTGCACGACAACCATCAACGCCAACCAGCTCTACATGCTGTTTGATACAAGCACACTGCTCAGCATGGCAACAAAGCTGGGTGCCGGCAACTCAACACTCAGCTCACTTTTAGGCAACTACAGCGGCATGAAGATGGGCTGGAAGATGTCACGATAAGCATCTCCACACAGTAGTACTGACGTTATCCACAAAACTGAAACACAATGAATCAAGGACTACCAGAAAACGCTATGCGCGAGCTGCAAGAGGGCGAGAAGTACGAACCACTGATGCCTCGCGACTCAAACCCAAAGGAGGTGACCTTCTACTCTGTAAGCATGGGAATCATAATGGCTGTTCTGTTCAGCGCAGCATGTGCCTACCTCGGACTGAAAGTCGGGCAGGTATTCGAGGCAGCCATCCCCATAGCCATCATTGCCGTTGGCGTGTCAGGCGCCACCCGACGCAAGGGTGCGCTCGGCGAGAACGTCATCATACAGAGCATCGGTGCATGTAGCGGTGTGATTGTAGCTGGTGCCATCTTCACCTTGCCGGCACTCTACATTCTCCAGAGCAAGTACCCCGAACTGACAGTCAACTTCCTCGAGATTTTCATAGCATCTCTTCTGGGAGGAGTTCTCGGCATTCTCTTCCTCATCCCTTTCCGCAAGTATTTCGTCAAGGACATGCACGGTAAGTACCCCTTCCCCGAAGCAACAGCCAGCACCCAGGTTCTGGTCACCGGTGAGAAGGGCGGCGGTCAGGTCAAGCCTCTCCTCTTTGCTGGCATCATCGGAGGTCTCTACGATTTCTGCGTAGCAACCTTCGGACTCTGGAACGAGAACTTCACAAGCCGTGCGCTCTACTATGGCGACACTGTGGCAGAGAAGGCGAAACTTGTCTTCAAGATGAACACGGGAGCTGCCGTTCTCGGTATGGGCTACATCATCGGACTGAAGTACGCCTTCATCATCTGCTGCGGTTCGATGCTCGTCTGGTGGGTAATCATCCCAGGCATAGCACTCATCCTGCCCGAGTTGAACGACTACTATCTCAACAAGGGTGTGGGCACAGCTGCCGAGGCATCGCCAGAGGTTCTCTTCGGCTACGCCAAACTGATTGGCATCGGCGCCATAGCCATGGCTGGCGTCATCGGCATCTGGAACAGCCGCAAGATTATTCTCGGTGCCTTCTCGTTGGCTTCAAACATCACTAACAACAAGGAGGAGAAGACCGACAGGACGCAGAAGGACATCCCGATGAAGTTCGTCATCATCGGTGCCATCAGCATCCTCATCACAACATTCCTCTTCTTCCAGTTCGACGTAATGGGCGGCAACCTCCTTCACAGTGTCGTTGCCATACTCATCGTGTTCGTCATAGCATTCCTGTTCACCACTGTGGCTGCCAACGCCATCGCCATCGTCGGTTCAAACCCTGTCAGCGGTATGACACTGATGACGCTTATCCTGGCTTCAGTAATAATGGTGTCGGTCGGACTGAACGGAACAAGCGGCATGGTGGCAGCACTCATCATGGGAGGCGTTGTATGCACTGCGCTCTCAATGGCTGGCGGTTTCATCACCGACCTCAAGATTGGCTACTGGCTCGGCACCACACCTCGCAAGCAGGAGACATGGAAGTTCCTCGGAACTCTGGTCAGCGCAGCTACCGTGGCTGGTGTCATCATGATTCTGAACAAGACATACGGATTCACAAGTGGTCAGCTGGCTGCACCACAGGCTAATGCCATGGCTGCCGTCATCGAACCGCTCATGAGCGGCGAACAGGCACCCTGGATGCTCTACGGCATAGGAGCCGTCATTGCATTGGTGCTCAACGCTTTCGGCATCAGCGCACTCGCCTTCGCACTGGGTATGTTCATTCCACTCGAACTCAACCTGCCCATCCTCGTCGGCGGAGCCATCAACTGGTTTGTCACTACACGCACCAAGGATGAGGCAATCAACAACACACGAGGCGAAAGAGGAACACTCATCGCAAGCGGATTCATCGCCGGCGGAGCACTGATGGGCGTGGTTGCCGCAGCATTGAAATTCGGTGGCATTGAGTTCAACTACGAAGAGTGGTGGCAGAACCCATTGAGCGAACTTTTGTCGCTCGGTATGTACTGCGTAATAATCATTTACATGATAAAAGCTGCCATGAAGGCAAAAAGATGACAATAATTTTGGTCAATTCGTAGAAAAACAGTAACTTTGCAGCCGCTGTCACGAGTTGGCAGCGTATTTCAAACCTATAAAAAACAAAACTTTTAAGATTTATGGCAACAAAAATCAGATTGCAGCGTCACGGTCGCAAGAGCTACGCGTTCTACAGCATCGTTATCGCTGATGTAAGAGCTCCACGTGATGGACGATTTACAGAAAAGATTGGTACCTACAA
>CAMAFX010000018.1 GCA_945833925.1 uncultured Prevotellaceae bacterium | reverse complement strand
GTTGATTGATAACATTAAGGATGCTTATGGCGTTCCTTATTTGTACCAAAGCCTCCGTAAGTAACTGATAATCAGTAGTGCTTATTTTCGAGGAGGTGAAGTAAGTATGGATAACTACCGAAAGGTATAGATAGATAAATCCGCATAACACAATGAGTTATGCGGATTTTCTTTTTAGTTAAACTTTGTATTTCTTTCTTTATATTCGGATAGTCCCCGGTAGTCTTTGGGCAGGCAGCCGAACATCTTGGCAAACTGCTTGGCAAAGAAACTGGGGGATGAAAAACCTGTATGCTCCGACACGAGGGCAATGCTCAGCGTGGAGGTTTCCAGCAGATGGGCGGCATGCTTGAGGCGTATGGTGGTGATAAATTCGCTAGGCGACTGCCCGGTGATGGCGTGTATCTTGCGGTAGAGGGTCATCCGGCTGGCGCACATGTCATCGCTGAACTGGTTGACACCGTAGGCTTTGTCTGACAAATGGTTCTGCACGGCTTTTATGCCGCGTGCGAGGAATTCCTCGTCGAATGGCGAATGTGTCAGCGGTGTTGCATCGCAGCTGTTGTCGTGCTGGAACTGTTGCTGTTGGCTCTGCCGTTGTTCCAGCAAGTGTTTGATGCGGCTTTGTAGCACGGCCATGCTGAAAGGCTTGGTGAGATAGCTATCGGCTCCCATCTTGTAACCTTCGAGTCGCGATTCGTCGCCTGTCTTTGCCGTGAGGAGGATGACGGGCAGGTGGCTGGTGTTCTCGTCGGTCTTCACGCGTCGGCAGAGTTCCATACCGTCCATGATAGGCATCATCACGTCGCTGACGATCAACATGATGTAGTCCTTCCTGGCTGTTGACGCCAACCTTGCCGCCATGAAGCTACACCGTCTCGCGGACGAGATTCAGGCCAATGCCGCTTCCGCCTTGCGACGACGCGTTGGCCGACTGATAGTAGCGGTCGAAGACGTGCGGTATCTCACTCTCGGGAAGTCCTGTGCCTGTGTCGGCGACGTGTACAACGAGCTCGTTCGAGGACGTATCGGTGGTCAGACTCATCGTGACGTGCCCTCCTTCGGGGGTGAATTTCATGGCATTGCTCAGCAGGTTCCATAGCACATGGCGTATCTTCTCGTGGTCGAAGGTGGCATAGAAGTTGGCGTCGTCGTGTAGGAAGCGAAGGTCGATGTGCTTATGCTGTGCCAGCGACTGGAAGGAGTCCTGAGCCATAGCCATGAGAGCCTTCATGTCGCCGTTTCTTTTGTTGAGGTGTACATCGCCGAGCTCCATGCGTCGGAAATCGAGCATGTGGTCGATGAGCTGTTGCAGTTCCAGTGCATTGCGCTTGATGGTTTCTAGGCGTTCGCGGTCGCGCTCGGGCAGGGTGGCGTTGGTCAGCATCTGTTCCACGGGCACGAGCATCAGCGTGAGCGGTGTGCGTAGTTCATGGCTGATATTGGTGAAGAAGCGGAATTTCATCTCCGACAGCTGTGCCTCCATCTGTCTCAGGCGACGGCGACGCACGGCGGTGGAATATTGCCGAGCCGCCAGCAGGGCAAACGCCAGCAGGCAAAGCACATAGACGGCAATCGCCCAGCCCGACTCCCACGCATGGGGCGCTATGTCGATGATGCCACCTGCGAGCTCGACATCCGACTGATGAAACAGGCCAACATCAACTTCCTGCGCACCACCGTCTATCCCCACACGCCCGCCCTTCTACGACAGCGACCGCAGTTGCTCCGCCATCTACGACGACAGCTACCTCTACCCCGATGAGATGAAGCGCGTCGCCGAACGCGTCACAGACCGACCCTTCATGATGCGCGAGTACTGTCATGCCATGGGCAACTCCTTGGGGAACCTTCAGGAGTACTGGGACATCATCTATGCCGACTCCACCATCCTCGGCGCAGCCATCTGGGACTGGGCCGACCAGGGACTCGCCAACCACAATCGTCCGCATCGACGGACTTCAGCCGCTTTGCATCAGCGCATGGGACTACGGCGACGAAGACCTCGGACCGCTTCATCCCCACGAAGTGCCGCGAGGCTCTTTCGTCAACGTCAACATCGACCTCAACGTCCACGGCGTAGGCGGCACCGACACATGGGGAAAGCGCACGCTGCCCCAATACACCATCGATGGCAACCAGCCCCACCACTTCAGTTTCGTCCTCTCGGCAACCACCCGTTAATCCCGATGAAACCGGCGAAAAGCCAACATTGAGGGTGTGCGTCAGCGATATTGTTACGACGCTACCATTCATTGTTACACATTGGTTTTGCCACGTGCGCGAAGCAGCGTACTTTTGCAGTCGAAATCATCTCGTAGCAATGAATCACAGTTTCAATATAATAATTTCATCGATGAAAAAACAACTATTTCTATTATTGGTGTGCTTCGCGTCCCTTGCGGCTGCAGCCCAGACCGATATCACCGCTCAGTACTTGAAGAACTTTAGCTTCGACAGCGGTTTCCACCACAAGGCGGGAGCCACTACAGAGGTAAAGCAGGAAATCAAAACCATCACGGGATGGACGGCCGGCTTCACCGTCGATTACACCATTACGGGCATCTACGAATATGGTTTTGCAGGTAAGTTCAACGGCGGCGAAGTGCCGGCCCAGGGCTACGAAGGCAGCGTGGGCGGTGCGCTGGCGCTCTCAACTGGTTGGGGAGTGGAGATGACCTACAGCCAAAATGTCACCCTGCCCGCAGGTACATACACCATCAACGCGCCCACCTACAACGCCAAGAGCGCTACCAAGGGCAAATCGCTGCTGGCATGGATTCCGCAAAGCGGCGACGCCGTTGTCTCCGCGCTCAATGGCTACCCCTCGAAGACATGGACGCTGGATCAGATTACCTTCACGCTCACCGAAGAGACTCAAGGTAAGATACAGATTGGATATAAGGCAGCTGAGAACACCGGGTCGGGCAGCTCGGCCAACCTGCTCATCGACTACGTACAGATCCTCGTCAAGAGCATGGACGAGAGCAAGCTCGAGCTCGGCAAGACGCTCGTAACCGCCAACGCACTGTACGGCGACGGCAGCGGACGCGGAGCCAGCGACTTGAAAGCCGCTATCGACCGCGCTCAGACCGCCTACGACGGCAGCGACACACCGCTGGCCGAGGTGTTGGCGGCGGACGAAGTGCTGAAGGCGGCCATTGAAACATACGCTTGGTTGAACGCATCACCCAATGCTCCTGTGGACTGCACCGAACGCTATATCCAGAACCCGTCGTTCGAGATCGATGGTACTGCAGGATGGAGTGTGTTGGGCTTGAGCATACAGACCAACAGCTATTTCACCAAGAAAGAAGGCACCAACTACATGGAAGCATGGACCAGCCGCGGCAGCAAGATTTCCGAAGCCAGCCTCTCGCAGGTGCTGAAAGGACTGCCCAAAGGTAACTATCGTTTGCAGGCTGGTGCGCTGCATATCCAGCAATCCGGACAAGGCAGCACAACCAACACTGGTTCGCCGCAGAAAGGTGCCTACCTCTATGCCGGATTCTCCAAGACGCTCATCACGGCCATGAATACCTACGCCGTCACCTTCTCCATTGTCGATGAGCATGGAGAGGTGGAAATCGGCGTGACGACCGAGAATCCCACCGGCAACTACCTCTGCGTGGACGATTTCCATCTCCAATACATCGGTGAAATCGGCACATCGGACATCGCCAAAGAATTGCAGAGCCTACTGACACAGGCCGAAAGCTATTCCTCAAATGGCATGCAGCAACCGGCATCCGAAAGCCTCAGCATAGCCATAGAGGTTGCACGTCAGGCACTGACAGGAACAGGCACTGACGACGGCGGCAACACCATCTACGACGAGGCAGCCCTGAACGCAGCCTACGAAGCACTGACAGCAGCCATTGCAACTGCCAAGGCTTCCGTGGCACGCTATACGGCACTGCAAGAGCGCATCACCTACGCCACCAAGGTGCTGAAATGGTGGAAGGATATAACCCGTAAGGCCAATGCCTGGAACCTCCTCGACGAAGCCAACGCCACCGCCAAGGAGTTAGTCGTGGACTATACGCTGACGGACAACCAGCTGATGGCCGCCGTCAACACCCTGAACAACCGCATCAAAGCGGTCGATAAGAAGATCTATTGCAGCGGCAGCGCCTGCGGTTCGGACTCTAAGTTGCAGGACAACAATAACCAATGGAGCCACAAGCGCTCCTACCAGTCGAAGCACTGGGTGCTCTTTTGGGAGAAGGAATACGGCGACGAAGTGCCAAGTGCCGTACCGGGCATCTTGGATACGGCCGACAAGATCTTCGAGGTGTATGCTGATAAACTCGGCTTCATCACCATCAACCAGGGCAAGTCCAAGAGCGACACCTACAAGATGATTATCCGCCTCTTCTCCACTAGCGAATGGAAGGCCGAAGGCAGCGGCATCGACAACCAGATTGGTATGCTCTCGCTCTCGCGCTGGGCCTACACTTCGCGCGGCGGTCAAACCGTAGCCCACGAGATAGGTCACTGCTTCCAGTATCAGGTACACTGCGACAACAACGACTGGAACGGTTGGATGTACAACTGGGGCAGCTCGACACAGAACCCCTTCTGGGAAATGTGTGCCCAGTGGATTGCCTATGTCTATTACCCCAGTAAACTGCTCAACGACAACGAGTGGCTCTGGAACTCCCTCAGCGGTATGCACCGCCACCCCCTCGCCGGGTACCTCCGCTACGAGAACTTCTTCATCCAGAACCTCTTCGTGCACAAGCACGGCTGGGACGCCGTGGGACGGCTGTGGAACGACTGCCGCGACCCCGAAGACCCTTTCGAGACATACATGCGCACCCGCATGACGGGTACCACCAGCCAGAAGGTCAGCCAGCTCGGCGACGAACCCTGGGAGTGGGGAGCACGCATGACCACCTTCGACCTCGACCCCATACGCTCTATCGGCGACGGCAAGGCCAGCTGGCGTAGCCAGACAGCACTCACCAAGGACGACGACGGCTACTGGTGGCCCGAGAAGAAAGACTGCATCGAGAACTACGGCAACAATGCCATCCGCCTCAACGCTCCCTCTAAGGCCAAGACGCTCTACGTGGAGTTCGAGGGCAAGGCCGGTGCTGACGGCTACACCGCTAAAAACATCACGCGCGCGGGATGGCGCATCGGATTCGTAGCCTTCAAGAGCGACGGCACGCGCGTCTATGGCGACATGCACCGCGCCAGCTACAACGACGCCGACCAACTCATCGCCTTCGACTGCCCTGCAGGCTGCAGCCACGTGTGGCTCGTCATCAGCGGAGCACCCTCGACCTATTGGACACACAACTTCACGGGATGGATAGACAACACCGAGGAGCAGTGGCCCTACCGTGTCAGGTTCTACCAGACCAACGTCTACGGCGAGGCCAACAACAACGACGTGCCGACGGTCGTTGAGGGCGTTGAGGACACTGAGGCGCTGAGGCGCGAAGACTTTGCCATACACGACCTCAGCGGACGAAGGTTGGGACAGGGTGCACAGGCGCTCCGCAGCCTTCGCCACGGCATTTACGTCGTAGGCGGCAAGAAAGTGGCGAAATAAGTTGCGACGTCTGAAGAAAAAGCTTAGTCAGAAGAAATCATTAAATTTGCAAACAGTTTGCTGAATGTGCTTTATGTGATTATTTCGTAGAGTTCCGCTACGGCATTTGGAAAGTTCCGCTACGGCATTTAGAAAGTTCCGCTACGGCATTTGGAAAGTTCCGCTACGGCATTTGGAAAGTTCCGCTACAGCATTTAGAAAGTTTCGCTACAGCATTTGGAAAGTACCACAGTGGTTCTTAAAGAGTGCCGTAGCGAAAAAACTTTTTTTCTGCCACGGAAAAATTTTTTTTCTGGTGCGAAAAAAATTTTTTTTTGGAGCGTGAAAATTTTTTTTCCGCTCAAAAGAAGATATAGGTAAGTCTTGTCGTTGGTGGAGTGGGCGGGCGGTATTTTTACAATCGATTATTGATTGCCGTTTTTTTTTATGTACTCCATAGGCGACATGTAGGTGAAGTCACGGAATACACGTCGGAAGGTGGCGCCGATTTCTGCAGCCAGTCGCTCCAGTGTGAGGTCGGGCATTAGGTAGAGTTGTTCCACTTCGCACTTCTGTTTCAGTTCGCTGATTATACGTTCACGAGTAGATTCCTTGCCTATCGACGTAATCTCGTTTTCCTGATTGTCGTCAGTGCTTTCGTCACATTCCGTTTCGATTGTGTTGATGCTGTCCGAAAATGACCTTGTAGACAGGCTCCATAAAGAAAAGTAAAGACCATGCCAAGAGGTTGTAGCCTGTGATGCGCCTCAGTGCGTGGTTGGTGTCTATGTTGTCAAAAAATGTACTGCGGTGACTGAGCAACATATACAGCGCCATCATCAGGAGTATGCACCTATTACTGAGTCTGCTGTTCCGTTTGCAAGTCCGTACATATTCACTTGTTTTTTTTATTGTCTGCTTGTAAAATTGGTAAATTTTGTACAAATCTGCAACTTTTTCTGTTTTTTGGACAAAGAAAGATGCTAATATGTGATTATTTTACTAACTTTGCATTCATATAATAAATAAGGTAAAAATGAAAGCTCAAGACAATCATCTTGTAATTATGGCAGGCGGTGTTGGCAGCCGCTTCTGGCCTATGAGTACACCCGAACGCCCAAAGCAGTTTGTAGACGTAATGGGATGCGGACGCACACTGTTGCAGTTGACTGTGGATCGTTTCGAGGGTCTTGTCAATCCCGAGAATGTGTGGATTGTGACAAGTTCTTCGTATGCTGAACTGGTACACGAGCAGCTTCCCAATGTTCCGGTATCGAACATTCTGAAGGAACCATGCCGCAGAAATACTGCTCCATGTATTGCATTCGTCAGCTGGCGCATAAAGAAGATAAATCCAAAGGCAAACATCATTGTTTCGCCAAGCGACCACATCGTGATGAATGTCAAAGAGTTCCAGCGCGTGGCAGAGTCATCTATGCAGTTTGCAAGCGAGACAGACTCCATCATCACCCTCGGTATGAAGCCAACCCGCCCCGATACAGGCTACGGTTATATTCAGGCTAATCTCAGCTTGTCGAGCGCTCGTAACAGCGAACTTTTCCCTGTTGAGCGTTTCCGCGAGAAGCCCGACCTTGCAACGGCGCAGAGCTATATCGCTCAGAACAACTTCTTCTGGAACAGTGGCATCTTCATCTGGAACGTCAACACCATCGTCAATGCGATGCGTGTCTACGAGCCTGAAATAGCAGAGATATTCGAAAACCTCATGCCTGTGCTCGGTACAGACAAGGAGCAGGCTGCCATCGACGAGGAATTTCCTAAGTGTCCTAACATATCGGTCGACTATGCCATCCTTGAGAAGGCTGACGAGATTTTCGTCTTCCCAGCAAGCTTCGGATGGAGCGACCTCGGAACATGGGGCAGTCTGCGCGAGAACAGCGAACGCGACCAGTTTGGCAATGCTCTCATCGGTCCGCGTATCGACGTGTACGAGACAACCAACTGTATGATTCACACTACTGGTGAGCGTCGCGTGGTTGTTCAGGGCCTTGACGGATACATCGTTTCGGAAGAGAATGGCACACTCCTCATCTGTAAACTCAGCGAGGAGCAGAGAATCAAGCAGTTCTCGGAAGAATAATCAGAAAGTATAAAATGAAAATTAGAATTTAGATTATGGAAAATAAGAAAGTAGCGTTGATCACTGGCGTGACTGGTCAGGATGGATCGTATTTGAGTGAGTTCCTTCTGGAGAAGGGCTATGACGTGCATGGCATCATTCGCCGTAGTTCGGTTGACTACCGTGAGCGTATTGCTCATCTTGAGGGAAAGCCTAACTTCCACCTTCACTATGCCGATATGGGTGACTCTATGTCTCTCGTTAAGCTTGTCGGCAAGGTGCAGCCAACAGAAATCTATAACCTGGCTGCTCAGAGCCACGTTCAGGTAAGCTTCGACGCTCCTGAATTTACAGCCGACGTTGACGCTGTCGGTGTTCTGCGTATCCTCGAGGCAGTTCGTACAAATCACCTCGAGTCGACTTGCCGCATCTATCAGGCAAGTACAAGTGAGCTTTACGGTAAGGTTGAGGAGGTTCCTCAGAACGAGAAGACTCCATTCCACCCTTACAGTCCATACGCTGTTGCTAAGCTCTACGGTTTCTGGATTATCAAGGAGTATCGCGAGGCATACAATATGTTCTGCTGCTCGGGTATCCTCTTCAACCACGAGAGCGAGCGCCGCGGCGAGACCTTTGTTACACGTAAGATCACTCTTGCAGCTGCACGTATTGCACAGGGCAAGCAGGATTGCCTCTATCTCGGTAACCTCGACTCGCTTCGCGACTGGGGATATGCCAAGGACTACGTAGAGTGTATGTGGCTCATCCTTCAGCACGAGACACCAGAGGACTTCGTTATCGCAACAGGTGTTCAGCACACCGTTCGTGAGTTCGCCACACTGGCATTCCACCATGCCGGCATCGAACTTCGCTGGGAAGGCGAGGGCATCAACGAGAAGGGTATTGACGTTAAGACCGGTAAGGTTGTTGTTGCTGTTAGCGAGGACTTCTATCGTCCAACCGACGTTGTCAACCTGTGGGGCGATCCTACAAAGGCTAAGAATGAACTGGGCTGGAACCCACAGACCACCAGTTTCGAGCAGCTTGTAGAGATTATGGTTCGTAATGATATGCAGAAGGTTGCTGCTGAGCACGTTGCCGGTGTTATGCGTACCAACCTTGCCGAGTACCTCGAGAAGGGACTCGTTAAGTAACGATATCAACCTCCGATAACTCCAAAAAAGTAAATTACTTAAGCAAAATGGAGAAGAACGCAAAAATTTATGTAGCAGGTCACCGCGGCATGGTGGGAAGCGCCATCGTACGTGAACTGCAGAGACAGGGATATACCAACATCATCACCCGCACACACAAGGAGCTGGACCTCATCGACCAGGTGGCTGTGCAGAAGTTCTTTGAAGAGGAGAAGCCTGAGTACGTCTTCCTTGCAGCTGCCAAGGTGGGTGGCATCATCGCCAACCAGAGTGCGTTGGCAGACTTTATGTACGACAACATGATGCTCGAGATGAACGTCATTCACTCGGCATGGAAGAATGGCTGCAAGAAGCTGGAGTTCCTCGGTTCGTCATGCATCTACCCACGTATGGCTCCTCAGCCAATGCCTGAGAGTTGTCTGCTGACCAGCGAGTTGGAGAAGACTAACGAGGCATACGCGCTGGCAAAGATTAGCGGATTGAAGTACTGCGAGTTCCTGAACCGTCAGTATGGTACTGACTATATCTCAGTGATGCCTACCAACCTTTATGGTCCAAACGACAACTACCATCCAACACATAGCCATGTGTTGCCTGCGCTGATTCGCCGTTTCCACGAAGCAAAGGAACAGGGACTGAAGACTGTTACATGCTGGGGTGATGGAAGTCCGCTGCGTGAGTTCCTCTACGTTGACGACCTTGCCAACCTGTGTGTGTTCTTGATGAACAACTACTCGGGCAATGAGACCGTCAATGCAGGAACCGGCAAGGAACTTACTATCAAGAACCTTACCGAACTGGTGGCAAAGGTTGTCGGTTACGAGGGTGAGATTCAGTGGGATACTACCAAGCCAAACGGCACTCCACGCAAACTTCTTGATGTAAGCAAGGCTGAGAAGCTCGGATGGAAGTACAAGACAGAACTGGAGGATGGCATCCGACTCTCGTACGAGGATTTCCTCAATAATCCAATGCGTGCTGAGAGATAAAAAGTAAAATCACAAAAACCAGCCCCCCTAACCCCCGAGGGGGAATTAGTGGGCGGGGAGGATGACTAAGTGTTATGTAAGAAGATACAACAACGGCGTTCGCTCCATGAGCGAACGCCGTTGTGTTTTCGATAACTCGATAACTCGATAACTCGATAACTCGATAACTCGACAACTTGATAGCTCGATTCTTCGATAACTCGCTTTTCTGAATTATCGTTTGCTCGATGTCTCGTTGATTGTTATTCCTCTTCTTTCTTTTCGCCGAGGTCTGGGCGAAGGACGTCCATGATGGCAGTTTCGGTGATGCTGACAATGGCGTAGTCGCCCATTGTTCCGCTCATACCCCTGTCGAGGTTCTTCAATGCGTCGTGGAAGTCGACTGCCTGTATCATCATTGGGGAGATGGTGCGTTTCTCGGCACCGGTCTTCTCGTCGAGTGTGATGAAGGCAACCTTGGCGTTGTACCACTTGTCAGCGAGTGAGTCCTCGCTCTCGAAGAGCTCTGCCACCTTTGTCTTCTTGATGTCTGTCACCTCGAACTCACCGCTCATATAGGGTTCCATCTCCTCGATGAAACGTGCCTCTGCCTCGGTAAAGCTCAGGGCGTCAACAAGGTAACTCTCTGATGTCTTCTTGATAAGGCCATCTTCCATGACCTTGTCGTACTTAATCTTACATGTAAACCACATATCGTTGTTGTTTTTGTTAATAATGTTTTCTTGATGTCTTAATGTCTTGATGTCTCGATATTTCGATGTCTCGATGGGTCGGTTATTTATTTGTTCTTTTTTTGTGGCCTCCTTTGTTATGCTCTCCTTTGTTGTGCTCTCCTTTGTTGTGGCTTTCTCTTTGGAAGCTTTTTTGTTGCCTTGCTCCTTGATTGCCGAATGACGTCTTTCCGAAGAGGCGGTTGATAAGGTCGGGACGGCGCAGACGTGTCAATTCGTTGATGATGCTGCGCTGTTCCTCTGGCTTGTACCAGAAGAAGAACATGCGTTGGCGCAGCTTGTCATCTGGCGACTTGGCGCTGTAGATGGGTTCGAGTGTGTATGGGTGATAGCCAGTGTACCATGCCTCGGTGGCTACCGTCATTGGTGTTGGCGTGAAGTCCTGCACCTGCTCGAGCTGGAAGTTGAGGTCCTTGGTTATGGCTGCCAGTTCTGCCATGTCCTCGGTGGTGCATCCGGGATGGCTGCTTATGAAGTATGGTATAATCTGCTGGTTGAGGTTCTGACGACGGCAAACATCCTCGAAAACCTTCTTGAACTCGTGGAAGAGACGGAAGGTTGGTTTGCGCATGACATCGAGAACGTGGTCGCTGGTGTGCTCGGGCGCCACCTTCAGTCTGCCACTCACGTGATTGGTTATCAGTTCGCGCGTATATTCCCGTGCAGCACGGTTCAGATTCTCGTCCTTGTAGTCGTGGAGAAGGAGGTCGTAGCGCACGCCGCTGCCGATGAAGCTCTTCTTGATGCCGGGCAGTGCGTCGACAGCCTTGTATATGTCGAGGAGTGGACGGTGGTCGGCGTTAAGGTTGGGGCAGACGGCAGGGTGAATACAGCTTGGGCGTTTGCATGCAGCACATGCCTTGAGGTTCTTGCCCTTCATACAGTACATATTGGCGCTCGGTCCGCCAAGGTCTGACAGGTAGCCCTTGAAGCCTTCCATCTCCGTTACCTTCTTGACTTCCTTGAGAATGCTCTCCTTCGAACGGCTCACGATGAACTTGCCCTGGTGTGCGCTGATGGTGCAGAATGCGCATCCGCCAAAACAGCCACGGTGCATGTTGACGGAAAACTTTATCATGTCGAAGGCAGGAATGCGCTTGCCCTTGTACTTGGGATGCGGCAGACGAGTGTAGGGGAGGTCGAACGAGTGGTCGAGTTCCTCGGACGAGAGTGGTGGGAATGGTGGTTCGACAACCACGTAGCGATTGCCTGTCTGCTGGACGAGTGTCTCTGCATGCATCTTGTTGCTCTCCTCTTCGATATGGCGGAAGTTGTCTGCCTGCGACTTGGGGTTCTGCTGGCACTCGCTAAAGGAATGGAGCAGGATGTGCTTAGTATCAGGTACTTGGTCGTAGAGCATGACTGTCTGCCTGATTGGTTCGGGTTGACACACTGCTTTGCGGAAAGCTGCACGTGTGATGATGGCGTTGCCGTTGTCGTCGTAGTCGAGGGTCTCGTCGTATTCTTCAATGATGCTGAGCAGACGATTGGCAAGTTCGACGTTGACCTTCTCGCCCATGCCGTAAGTTATCATGTCGGCATCTGTCTCGCAGAGAATGCTTGGACGCAGCTTGTCCTTCCAGTAGTCGTAGTGTGAGAGACGGCGCAGCGATGCCTCAATGCCACCAAGTACGACCGGCACATCGGGATAGATTTTGCGAATGCACTCGGTGTAGACGATGGTGGGGTATTCTGGACGCATGTCGTGACGTCCGTCGGGACTGTAGGCGTCCTCCTTGCGTAAACGGCGTGCGGCAGTGTATTTGTTTACCATTGAGTCCATGCAACCTGGCGAGACACCAAAGAAGAGGCGCGGACGGCCGAGTCGCTTGAAGTCGCGCAGGTCGCCATGCCAGTCGGGTTGCGGTATGATGCCGACGCGCAGACCCTCAGCCTCGAAGATACGACCTACCACCGCCGCTCCAAAAGAGGGATGGTCGACGTAGGCGTCTCCGCTGAACAGGATGATGTCGAGCGAGTCCCAGCCTCGCAGCTCCATTTCCTTGCGTGTCGTTGGTAGCCAGTCTGTTTTGTTCATGTTGATGATTTGTTCGATGGTTTCGAGTTTTCGATGGCTCGAGTTTTCGATGGCTCGATGTTTCGATAATTCGGGTCTTCGATGTTTCGATAATTCTTTTATTTTAGCAGGAAGTTAGCGAAGGCTGCCATCAGTTGGCGGCGCGTGCTGGCTTCCTGGAGATGCTCGATTGGGAATCCAAGGGAGATGGTGCGACTGTCGACGCCTTTATATGCAATAGCAGCGCTGTGACCAGAACCGTAGGTGAGAATGGAGAATGCCTCGCCCTTGGGTTGTACAATGCTTGTGAAGGCTGTACTGAGGTGATCCTCGTTTGGACGCATCAAAAGGGTCGACTGTGTGTTCATACCTTGCATGGTGAGCAACGAGTCGGCGTACTCGCGGCCCGCATACTCGAGGTGAAGGACTCTCTCTGCGAAGAGAGTGTCATCGGCAGTGGAGAAGTCGGTACCTATGTATGCTCCGCTCAGCAGCAGACGACCTCCCGAGGATGTGTAGTTAGACAGTATCTTCTGTATGGCTGGCGATAGTGTCGTGAAGTCGTTCGTTGGTGTGTGGACGTCATGCTGTACACTTATGGAGTATCCGTCGTCCCGCTGAGCTCCGAGAATAAGGTCTATCATCTTGTACGAGTCGATGCTCAGGTAATGGTTCTCGAAAGCGTTTCTGCTGCACGAGGAAATGTTGTAGTGACCTGTCGCGCTGAAGTCGCCGGCATGGAGAGTGGGGTAGTCGAAGGTGTTGCCACATACAAGTGTGCCTGCCATATCGTCGTTGCTCCAGCCCTGTCCGCCGTCATTGACCACTCCAAGTCCGCTGCGGTCGTAACTAATCTGGTGACCGCAGAAGGCTGGGGTGTGCATATATGCCACGCCTGGGTCGCTGTTGAGGTCGAAGCCGCGTTCCTTCTCGTTGTCGACAACCTGTGGTGACGCCAGACGGGTGAATCCGTTGACGATGAGCATCTGCGGTGCGTAGGGCACACTGCTGAGCATGGCGCAAAGCTCCTCGCTCGGCATACTCCTGCCGCCTGTGTTGAGAGCTTCGACGCGGAAAGAATATAGTACATCCTCCTCAGCATCGACATAATGGACAGGTTCCGAAACGACGGTGCCGTTGTCCCATCCGTACTCACCACGTTTTGTGTATACAATGAATGATGTGGGGCGGGCAGTTGCTTCGAGACGGTCGTCGACGGGTTTCCAGGAGAGTTTGATGCGTCGGTTTATATGGTCGGTCTCAGCAGCAAAACCCTCGACAGGCAGCGGTGCAACAACAACCTTTGTAATGCCGTGCATCCTGGCTATATACCGCAATATTGCCTTATAGACTGAACGCGAGAAGTTGAACTTGAAGTTGGGGTCATGACCCAGGCGCATCTCGGCAAAACTCTCGTGCGAGAACATCTCCAAGATGGCAGAGGGGAGGCGTGGTATACGCGTCTCGCCATAGTTGTTGTCGCGATTCTCGCGTACGACCCAGTTGCCGTAAAGACGGTTCAGGTCGCGATTGACGGAGAGAAGCAGCTGATTGCTCATCTCGCCGGATGCCATACGGCTGAGTCCGCTCGGCAATATACCGTCTTCGAAGTCGGATGTGAAGATGCCGAGACTGCCAACGTAAGAGTCGTCAACGAAATAGCCGGCATCGCTGTGCATGGCAAGCGACAATTCCAGAGGAACGCATAGCCCACTGTCGCCAGGCAGATATACTGAACCGCGTGCGAGATAGTTGGTTGAAAGTGGACGTGCGTTAATGTCGTCGCCATAGTCGGTAGAACCGTTCTTGGCAGAATAGACCTCGTAGGGGAAGCCTGCCCACTGAGTGTAGTAACGTCCTGCCTCAAGATAGCGAGGCAGACCGCTCATAGTGGGATTGACGCCGGTTGAGTCGCTTCGGGCTATGTTGCTCATACCGCCCCCAAGACGTATGGCATCGGCAGCAACCGTGCCACGATAGTTACTGATGTTGGTGAGGCTGATGTTGTTGTCTCTTGTGTTGCCGGCAGAGAAGTCAAACTCTCCGACATACACCCATGTGCCGCCACCCATCTGCTGATTGACCCTGATACTGGTGCTTATGCCACGGTGACGTATGGTGAAGGTGGCATCGGGGACATTGGTCGGCAGCTGCGGATAAGAGAGATAGACAGCGTAGCTGCCATCCTTTGGGATAGAGGGTGTCCAGACGATGCTGCTTGAACCGCGCTTGCTGTTTACAGCCTCAGCCATCCTTGCCGTTCCCTCGGTAAATGGATTCTCCTTGTCGTGGTATACTTCGCGTGTGAGAGCGAAACCTGTGCCGGCGTTCTCCCACTCATACTTGCCGTTTACTTCCTTGTATGTGGATGTGCCCATCAGACTGTGTGTGGCAGAGACGCTGTCGTTGTCGACGATTACCTCGAGACGGTTCCACGAGCGTTCGCGAGGAGTCCAGACAATGGCTCCTGCACGTTCGAGCATGGGATAGACGTACTGAACGGCGAAGGTCTGAGTGAATAGGTCCTCGCGGGTGCAGTAGAGTGGTGGACGCTGCCATGTCCATTTATGTTCGACGACGTCGTAGTAGTTGCCGTGGCTTGCCCACATGCTGACGTGCCTGCCCTGCAGACCATTGGTAATCTGGTAAGGCTGACTTGCATTATAGACCCAGGGATTGCCGTGGTACTCGATGTCGCCCCAGGTGAGGCGTGGCTGGTAGGGAGCCGGAGTAGCATCGCCCGATTGGACAGTGTCCTTATAAACGGCAATTTGGCCACTGCAGAATGTAGTGACCAAAAGAAAAGCCAAGAATGTTAATATTCGCATATCGTTAAATGGAGAATAGTTCGGGATGCTTACCCTGAACGTCTCTGTAGTATTCCTTTATCTCTTTAAGTTGCACGTCGTAGTTTCCGTCAGGAACAACAGACTTGGTGCATGTTATCTCTTTTGTCTTGTAGTCGAGCGCGTAGAGGAGGATGGGGATGTTGGCTTTCAAGGCTATATAATAAAAACCTTTCTTCCATTCGGTTACACGCTTGCGTGTACCCTCGGGGGTGATGCAGAGGTGGAAGGTCTTGCGAGACCTTGCGGCTTCCGCCAGCTGATCGGTGAGACTCATGTTCTTGCTACGCACTACAGGTACGCCTCCAAGAGCGCGCATCAGAGGTCCCATCGGCCAGAAAAACCAGAAGCTCTTGATCATGAAGTCGCATCTGAAACCCATAGCCCGGCTGTAGAGTATGCCTATGACAAAGTCCCAGTTGGAGGTGTGTGGGGCAAGGGCAATAATGTATTTGTCGGGTAGAGTGACAGTGACATTGTTCTTGTAGCCCATCCAGTCGAAGAGTATCTTCTTGCAGAGCGACTGAATCATATCAATGCGTTTATCTGGTCGAAGATGTCGCTTGTCTGTGCTGCCATGTCGTTGCGCAGTTTCTTGAAGAAATCGCGAGCCTTCATGCCTGGTTCGGGGTGGCTGACGCGACATATCATGTCGTCCTGCATGTTCAGGATGTTGAGCATCACGTTGTCAACGTCGTCAAGGTTGACGCTGGTGTAGTGCCGGCAAGACACGCATTCTGCCAGTAGTTCGCCGCAAAGATAGCTTATGTCTTTCTTCAATTGTCTCTTGTTTGCCATATTTTCTTCGAATTAACTTTGTAAAAGTATACATTTTTTCTTGTTCGGACAAATATCTGTTGTCTTTTGTGTTCCAACTGACTTTTTTTTAAGATAAATTACCTTATTATATTGTAGTTTTATAGGATATTTGTTAAATTTGCAAAGCAAATAAAGTGCGACAATTATAAAAAATCGATATTTTACAACAAGAAAAAGTTGAAAACAAAATATTAATGTTTAATCTTTAAAACAAAAAAGAAAAGAAATGGAAAAGAGTGCATTGCAAATTGCAAGAGCCGCTTATCAGCCCAAGTTGCCAAAGGCACTTCAGGGTCCTGTAAAGGCTCAGGAAGGTGCAGCTACCCAGAGTGTAGGCAACCAGGACGAGATCAAGGCTTTGTTCCCTAACACTTATGGTATGCCAGTTGTTGAGTTCGTTCCAGCAGAGAGCGAGAACAAGGAGGCTATCAACGTAGGTATAATCCTGAGTGGTGGTCAGGCTCCTGGCGGTCACAACGTAATCAGCGGTCTGTACGATGGTGTTAAGTCATTGAACAAGGACAGCAAGCTCTATGGTTTCCTTATGGGTCCTGGCGGTCTCGTTGATCACAAGTATGTAGAGTTCACAGACGAATTCATCGACGAGTACCGTAACACTGGTGGTTTCGACATCATTGGTTCTGGACGTACAAAGCTGGAGAAGGAAGCTCAGTTCGAGAGCGGTATCGAGATTCTCCGCGAGCTCGGCATCAAGGCTCTCGTTATCATCGGTGGTGACGACTCCAACACCAACGCTTGTGTATTGGCAGAGTACTATGCAGCTAAGAAGTACGGCGTTCAGGTAATCGGTTGTCCTAAGACTATCGACGGTGACCTGAAGAACGAGCAGATTGAGACAAGCTTCGGTTTCGACACAGCATGTAAGACATACAGCGAGTTGGTAGGTAACATCCAGCGCGACTGTAACTCAGCACGCAAGTACTGGCACTTCATCAAGGTGATGGGTCGCTCAGCAAGCCACATCGCTTTGGAGTGCGCTCTGCAGTGCCAGCCAAACATCTGCCTCGTAAGTGAGGAGGTTGAGGCTAAGCAGATGTCACTTGACGACGTTGTAACATATATCGCTAAGGCTGTTGCTCAGCGTGCTGCCGACGGCAACAACTTCGGTACAGTTATCGTACCAGAGGGTCTTATCGAGTTCATCCCAGCTATCAAGAAGCTTATTGCTCAGCTGAACGAGGTTCTTACAGATCCTGCTACAGGCGAGCCACGTGAGTTCGAGAGCGCTGAGGCTCAGATAGAATTCGTATTGAGCAATATCACTGCTGAGAACAAGGCTGTTCTTGAGTCATTGCCAGCAGACGTTAAGCGTCAGCTCTGCCTCGACCGTGACCCACACGGAAACGTACAGGTATCTCTTATCGAGACAGAGAAGTTGCTCTCTGCAATGGTTGCAAAGAAGCTCGGTGAGTGGAAGAAGGAAGGCAACTACAATGGTAAGTTCAGCGCTCAGCACCACTTCTTCGGTTATGAGGGTCGCTGCGCAGCTCCTTCTAACTACGATGCTGACTACTGCTACAGCCTCGGTTACAATGCAAGCCGTCTGATCAGCAATGGCAAGACAGGTTACATGTCAGTAATCAAGAACACTACAGCACCTGCTGCTGAGTGGATCGCCGGTGGTGTGCCCATCACAATGATGATGAACATCGAGCGTCGTAACGGTGCCAACAAGCCTGTAATCCGCAAGGCTTTGGTTGAACTTGATGGTGCTCCATTCAAGTTCTTCGCTGCACACCGCGAGAAGTGGGCTAAGGAGACATGCTACGTTTACCCAGGTCCTATCCAGTACTGGGGTCCAACAGAGGTATGCGACCAGTGCACCAAGACTCTTGCTCTTGAGCAGGCTAAGTAATTGATTATTGTGAATACGGCAAGGCAGAGATGCTTTGCAGATGTATAAGAATGACAAGCAGAAAAGCTACATACAATAGCAAGCCGAAACAAACTGCTACCCGACGTCCGAAACAAAGGCGTCGCGGTAGCAGTTTTAAAAATCCTAATTGGTTTGTTCGGTTTCTATCTCGCATCCCAGCCTGGATATTGTGGTTGGGGGGTATTGTCGTGGGCTTTCTGTATGTCTTCTTTATCTTGCAGGTTGTGCTGCATTTCTCACTGCCATGGAAAGCAAAATATGGTATAGTACCAGAGCCTGACGGCTACGAGGTGAGGGGAATTGATATCTCGCATTACCAGCGAAGCGTGAACTGGAGCAAACTGCAGGATGGCGAGTTGGCAGGCAATAAGGTTAGCTTTGTCATTATGAAAGCTACCGAAGGCACAACCATTTTTGACAAGACATTCAATGATAATTTCTACCAGGCGAGAAAATACTCGTTCATAAGAGGAGCTTATCATTTCTTCATTCCTGGTACAAGTGCCAAGAAGCAAGCAGAGTATTTTCTGTCGCAGGTTCATCTTGTACCCGGTGACCTGCCTCCTGTTCTTGATATTGAAAAGAGTGGGGGAGTGTCAGTGGCTGAACTGCGAAAGGAGGTTAGAGAGTGGCTCGAGATAGTGGGCAACCATTATGGAACGAAGCCCATCATCTATACCTATTATTCTTTTAAGAGGGACTTCCTTAATACGGAGGAGTTCAATGATTATCCGTTCTGGATTGCACATTATTACAAGGATAAGTTGGAATACAACGGAAACTGGATGATGTGGCAGTATACCGACTGCGGAAGAGTGGATGGTGTGGATGGACGTGTTGACTGCAATGTGTTCAACGGAACGTATGAGGGCCTGCAAGGTATGTGTATAACAAAAGAGCAATATCCTATTGATTTCTGAGGACATTGCTCTTCTTTGTTTCTTGATATCTTTACGTCGATCTTTTCTTATCTTTGCCTGCTGGCTGCTATGTGTGGAGTTATGTCTTACATCTTGCTGACACGCCAGAGGATTCTGCCAAGATGCAACTCTTCCTTGCTGTAGACATCGCCGTACTCGTCGATAGCCTTGTCGAGATTGTCGTCGCTGGCGTCTTCGTAGTAGTCGAACAATTCTTCCATTGCCTCTTCGCCAAGCACTTCTATACCGAAATATGTAAGGTCGAGCTTTGTACCGCTTGAAATGATGGCTTCCATATCGTTCAGTACTTCGTCAAAGTCGTAGCCGTGGTTGCTGGCAAAGTCATCGATAGCCACATGTCGGTCGACTGCCTGTATGAGGGCGAGCTTGCGCTGAGATGTAGAGGACTTTGAGGACTGTGCCTTGGGTGTTGTTGGGATAGAATCGTCAAGAAGGTCGTTGTCGTCTATGTCGCCGATATTCTCATCGATGACTTCCTCGTCCTCGTCCTTGAGCATGAACTCTGTTGGTTTTTTCAGGAATTTCTTGCCTTTGGCTGCAATGGAGATGCCTACAGAACTTGATTTGAGCAAGCCTTCCTCGATAGCCTGGTCGATGACCATTGTCCAGTGGTCCTCCTCCTTATCATCACCACATCCGTAGTTTTCTGTGTTGTCCAATCCACGCTGGCTCATCTGCTGTGTCGGTCTTCCCATGATGTAGTCCATAAGAAGATCTCGGTTCATAGTCTCGTTCAGTTCTACAAAGGAACGTAATATTTTGCAAACAGATTCTTTTCCGTCCATATGTTTTATATCATTTTTTTTCGGCGACAAAGATAGTACAACTTTGTATATGCACAAAGCATTTTAACGAAAAATATGTTATTTTTTTCTGCGTTATTCTTTTTCATGTTGTATCTTTGTGAAAGTAATTTTATATTTCAAATGAAGAAATTAGGAGTGTTAACCGCTATGTCGGTAGAATTTAATCAGTTAGCCGCTATGCTTGCTGATGAGGAAAGTGTTAGAATAGGTAATGATACGTATATGACCGGTAAGGTTGGCGAGAACGAAATCGTGCTGGTTCAATGCGGAATAGGAAAGGTTAATGCTGCGATGGGCGTGGCATTGCTCATTGAAAGATTCCATCCTGACATGATTGTCAGTACGGGTGTGGCAGGTGGAGTTGACGTGTCGCTGAACGTGATGGATGTAGTGGTCAGCACGGAGACGGTGTATCACGATATGTGGTGCGGTCCAGGCAACGAATGGGGACAGGTACAGGGATTGCCATTGAGACTGAAATGTGACAAGTCGCTTGTTGAGGTGGCTACTAATCTTGATACTGATGTCAATGTGGTTCCGGGACTTATCTGCACGGGTGACCTGTTCGTCGACAAAACAGAGGAACAGCAGCGAATCAAGGGTTTATTCCCGGATGCCATGGCAGTGGATATGGAGTCGAATGCAATAGCTCAGGTTTGTCATGTGCAAGGTGTACCATTTGTGAGTTTCCGAATTATCAGCGACACTCCGGTTCACAAGGACAACTTCTCGCAGTATAAGGATTTCTGGAAGACAATGGCAGACAAGTCATTCGCTGTTACGCGCACGTTCCTTATTAATATATAATATATAGGAGAATATGAAACTTGAGGTCTGTTGTGCAGATATTGACAGTGTAAGAGCGGCGAAGGCAGGTGGAGCAGACAGGGTAGAACTGTGTGAGGACCTGGAAGTCGACGGTCTGACACCTCAGATGGAACTTATAAGGAAAGCCGTGGAAACAGGCATCAGAGTCCATGTTCTTATCAGACCGAGACCGGGTGACTTTGTGTTTTCGGATGAGGAGACGCAGGAGATGGAAGAGTCTATCCGTATGGCCAAATCGCTTGGAGCACAAGGTGTTGTAATAGGGGCACTCGACAAGTGTGGAGATATAGACGAGAATGTTTGCCGCAGACTGGTTGCTGCAGCCGAGGGGGTGAGCGTTACATTCCACAGAGCCTTTGACAGTTGCAGAAATCCGCGTGAGGCACTGCAGGTGATATCGAAAATGGGATGTGACAGACTCTTGACTTCAGGTCGGGCAGCAACAGCACTGAAAGGAGTCGAACTATTGAAGGAACTCGTGAAGATGTCGGCAGAGCTGTCAGAGAACAGAAGAAAACCTCTTGTTATAATGCCAGGTGCCGGTGTGAATGTGGATAATGTACGTACAATCGTGAATGAGACGGGTGCGACAGAGGTCCATGGTTCTCTTCGTTCGACGGTTGCAGGAAGAAAAGTAACTACGGTAGAGAATGTGAGACGTGTTGTTGAACAACTCTCTTAAATAAATGACCATTTATGAAAAGGATTATTGTCTTATTATTGGTTTTTGCATCGATGCTGAGGGTTGATGCACAGTGTCCGTTGAAGAACTATGCTTTCCAGCACGGCGAAAAATTGATGTATGACTTGTACTTCAACTGGAACTTTGTGTGGGTAAAGGCAGGCAATGCTTTCTTTCTTACTTCGAAGAGTGTGTACAATGGACAAGATGCATATCGGTCATACCTGATAACCCGTACAAGCACCACGCTCGACAAGTTCTTCTGCATGCGTGATACGCTGTCGGCATGGTTTACATCCGACAATGTCCCCTTGTACTATAAGAAGGCGGCAAACGAGGGTGGACAGTACAGAAAAGACGAGGTGTGGTATTCGTACAAGAACGGTGCGACGCAGGTGAAACAGAGGTATCAGAATCCTGGCGGACACGTAACCAAACAGGAGCATAATTCGCAGGAATGTATATACGATATGCTGAGCCTTATGCAGAGAGCACGCTCGATGGACATCAACGACTTTGCAAAAGGCAAGCGCAAATACTTCAAGATGGCTGACGGAGACGACATAACAAGTGTGTCGGTGATGTATAGAGGCAAGGAGAAGGTGGAGATGAGAAGTACGAAGAAGAAGTATCAGTGTCTGGTGTTCTCATTCTACGACACAGAGGGTAATGACGATAAGGAACTGATAAGATTCTTTATTACTGACGATGACAACCATATGCCAGTCAGACTGGATATGTACCTGAAGTTTGGCATTGCAAAGGCTTTCCTTGTCAATGCTACAGGACTGAAGAATCCAACCACCTCGTTGGTGAAGTGAAGCCATCTTGGTCCCATAGCGGGAATGAGGGCGATGCGAGACTGTCTCTTGATAGTGACGGTGGAAAAGAAGAAGTAAAGCAGCAGTTAGAAGAGAAGAGCTGCACATACTAATAGGGCGAAGAGAAAGATGTTGCGGGCAGTTGTGCCCAGTACGTCATTCAACTCTTTGCCTTTTTTAATGCTCACCATCTTGTGCCATGCCCATAGGTGTAGAGGAAGAAACAGGTGTAACAGGTGGACACTGGCGGAATCGCTGTTCTCACGGATGACTACGAATGACATGACGACAGAAACGATTCCTACAAGAAGATAAAGATACTCGGTTGCCTTTGCTCCGATCAGTACGACAAGCGTCTTCTTGTTGACTGCCTTGTCAGTCTCTCTGTCGCGATAGTTGTTTACAAGCAGCAATGTGTCGGTGATGAGGCCCATTGCCAGACTGAGAATGACAACTTGTGATGTGACAGTACCGGTCATGACGTAGAACGTGGTACATACAGGGGTAAGTCCGAAAAACAGGATGACAAGGACATCTCCAAGACCCAGCCGAGAGAACGTGGTGGTGTACAGAAATGCGAACGCAATGCAAAGCAATCCGATGACAATAAGCTGCCACCCTCCCCAGTAGATGGTGGGTAGTCCGATGGCAATGCTGGCAAGGGTGGCGATGATGATTCCCCTCTTCATAGCGGCCAGAGTAATCCATCCCTGGGAGCAAGCACGTGCAGGACCGAGACGCTCTTCGTTGTCTACCCCTTTGATGCAGTCAAAAAAGTCGTTGATGAAATTGGCGTTTATCTGCATGCTGAGTGCGAATAAACAGCATAGTATGGCAGGCGTCCACTGAAAGCAAAGTCCTTCAGTAACATTCCCGTATGTGATGTGCTGCCACGTGAGCGAGAGGGCGAGCAAGACAGGTGAGATGGCTCCTGTCAGAGTCTTTGGACGACTGGCAAGGAGCCATGCCTTGAACGAGTTTGTTTCAATTGTCGTCATCGTCATCGTTGCTCTTGGACTTTGAAGACGAATTCTTCCCCTCAATCTTGCTCATCTTGTCATTGATGAGGCTATAGCAGTACAAAACTTTTTTTGTAGGAATCACCTCTGAGAACTTTGGCAGGTACTTGAGCTTGATGCGCACTTCTGCCTGTTCGTATTCGAACTTGGCGTCGAGTATAGCCTTGGCTGCCTTGTCGGTGATGGTTCCGTTGTCAATGGCAGACTTGTATTTGTCCTTCAATGCAGAATACTTTGCCTTTGCCTTGTGAATCTCGTCAAGATAACTTGCCAAGAGTGCTTGCATGCTCTTCTTCTGAGTGTCGTTAAGTTTCAGTCCCTTAATGGTATACGCAATTTTCTTCTGTGCCTTCGTTGGGTTTGCGGCGGAAAGGTTCGTTGCCAGCATTGTGCTAAAGAAGAGGCAAATGAGCAGTTTAATTACGTTTTTCATGTTCGTCTATTTTAAGTGTTAGTAATTGTCGTTTTTTATTTTGTTACAAAGATAAACAAATAGAAGGTAGAAAACAAAAAGTAGGAGATAAATATATTCTAATTTTGCATTTCTTAAATTTTTGCATACCTTTGCATCGTTTATGAAGTAGGGGCTTGATCGAGAGATTTGCAGATCTCATCCGAGATGTTTCTTAATCCTTTAATTATAAAATTCTTATGTCAGTTAACTCCTCACGAAAGAATTCGAAACAAAAAATAGTAGAGGTGCCGCAGGTGGACAGCTACGGACACAGGCAACCTCAGAATCTCGCAATGGAAGCGGCTGTGATTGGTGCGCTGATGATTGAACAGGATGCATATGGAATAGTTAGCGACCTGCTTCGTGCAGAGGCTTTCTATGACCATCGCAATCAACTTATCTATCAGGCTGTTCAGGATTTAAGTCTGCAACAGAAGCCCGTGGATATGCTTACCGTAACCGACCATCTGGAACAAACTGGAAAACTTGAGGAAGCTGGTGGTCCGTTTTATATCACATCGCTTGCAGGAAATGTGACAAGTTCGGCACATATTCTCTATCATGCAAAGATTATTTATCAGAAGTTTCTGGCAAGACAACTTATAACCCTCAGCAGTATTATCCAGACACAGGCGTTTGATGAAACGACAGACGTAGACGACCTGATGAACATGGCAGAAGGTAAAATGTTCGAGATCTCTCAGAACACGATGAAGAAAACTGCCGAACAGATAAATCCTTACATTCAAGAGGCTATGGACATGATTCACAGAGCTGCTTCACGCAGTGACGGTCTCAGTGGATTGAGTAGTGGATTTGAAGGCATTGACAAGATGACCAGTGGATGGCAGCCTGGCGACCTCATCATCATCGCAGCGCGCCCAGCTATGGGTAAGACAGCCCTTGTGCTCAGTATGATGAAGAAGATGGGATGCGACCTTCGTACTCCTATCGCCCTCTTCTCTCTTGAAATGCCGACAGTGCAACTTGTGCGACGTCTGATGGGTAATGTCTGCGAGATTAGTGGTGAAAAATTGCGTAATGGTCAGCTAAAACCTCACGAGTGGGCTCAGCTCGATGCTCGAATAAATGCATTAAATGATGCTCCTATTTTCGTTGACGATACGAGTGGACTCAGTATTTTTGAGCTCAGAACGAAGGCAAGAAGACTGGTTCGTGAGCGTGGTGTTAAGATGATCATGATAGACTACCTTCAGCTTATGACAGCAAGTGGCGCAAGTTTTAACAGTCGTCAGGAGGAGGTTAGTATAATCAGCCGAAGTCTGAAGGGGCTCGCCAAGGACTTGAACGTGCCCATCATTGCGCTCAGTCAGTTGAACCGTGGAGTTGAAAATCGTGACGGAAATGAAGGTAAGAGGCCACAGTTGAGCGACCTTCGCGAGTCGGGTGCCATAGAGCAGGATGCTGATATTGTTTGTTTTATCCATCGTCCTGAATATTATGGTTTTAAGCAAGACGATAAGGGTAATGACCTGACTGGTCAAGCAGAGATTATATTTGCAAAGCATCGTAATGGTGCTGTTGGCGACGTGAAGATGCGTTTCCGCTCGGAATTTGCGAGATTCGAGGATCTGCACGAGACAAACTATATGACGGCTCCACCAATAGACCAGAGCATCTCAAGCAGAATGGATTCGAATGATATTCCGTTTGCAATCAACGAGAATCCGTTTACTCCCAAGGAAGAGATGCCGTTCTGATTCTTGAGTTCCAAATAGTTGAAAATATAATTCGTGTGACGTATAAGTCGCAGTTTGCCGATGGCAGATTGCGGCTTTCTTTGTTGTTTCCATTTGTAAAACGCAGAGCCCTTAAGTGTGACATTACTCTGTCTTTTCTTTTATAAATATAATAATGTGTTTGGAGAACTTAAAAAAATGTAGTATCTTTGTGCCCGAAATTTAAAAATACAAATACGATGAATATTTCATATAAGTGGCTTCGTGACTATGTTGACTTCGAGATGACCGCAGATGAAGTGGCAGTTGCTCTTACATCGGCAGGTCTTGAAGTGGGCAGCGTAGAGGAAGTGCAGACCATCAAGGGTGGTCTCGAGGGTATTGTTGTGGGAGAGGTGTTGACTTGTGAGCCTCATCCAAATAGCGACCACATGCACGTTTGCAGTGTAAACCTCGGAAACGGAGAGCCAGTACAGATTGTCTGTGGTGCACCAAATGTTGCGGCCGGACAGAAAGTTATCGTAGCAACGCTCGGCACAAAACTTTACGATGGCGACGAATGCTTTACTATAAAGAAGAGCAAGCTTCGCGGCATTGAGAGTAACGGTATGATTTGTGCAGAGGATGAAATAGGCATCGGTAAGGACCATGCTGGTATTATTGTGTTGCCAGCAGATGCTATACCAGGCACCAAGGCCGCAGACTATTATCACCTTGAGAGTGATTATGTCATCGAGGTGGACATTACGCCAAACCGCGCAGATGCATGCAGTCACTATGGCGTGGCTCGCGACCTTTACGCATATCTTGTGCAGAATGGTTACAAGACATCGCTCCATCGTCCATCAGTCGACGGTTTCAAGGTGGATAACACTTCTCTTCCTATTTCTGTTGAAGTTGAGGCAACTGAGGCTTGTCCACGCTACTGTGCTGTCTCACTTAAGAATTGCGAGGTTAAGGAAAGCCCTGAATGGTTGAAGGACAGATTGAACATCATCGGACTTCGACCTATCAATAATATTGTCGATATCACTAACTATATTATGATGGCATTCGGTCAGCCACTGCACTGCTTTGATGCAGACATGATAACAGGCGGAAAGATTGTTGTCAAGACTATGCCGGAGGGAACTCCTTTCGTTACCCTTGATGGTGTAGAACATAAGTTGAGCGATAAAGACCTTGCTATCTGCAATGCGGAAGAGCCGATGTGCATTGCCGGAGTTTTTGGCGGTAAGGGTAGCGGAACATACGAGACTACAAAGAATGTTCTCCTTGAGAGTGCATACTTCAATCCGACTTGGATTCGCAAGAGTGCACGACGTCACGGCTTGAATACCGATGCAAGTTTCCGCTTTGAGCGCGGCATCGACCCAATGGGTCAGATATATGCTCTCAAGATGGCTGCAATGATGGCAAAGGAACTTGCCAATGCAGAGGTCAGCATGGAGATTGTAGATGTAAACCCAACACCTGCAAGCAATTTCATCGTAGACCTTGAATATGCTTATTGTGATCGTCTAATCGGTAAGAAACTTGAGCATTCAACAATAAAGAGTATCTGTGAGAGCCTCGAGATGAAGGTTCTGGAGGAGTCTGAAAATGGTTTGAAGTTGGAGGTTCCTGCATATCGTGTTGATGTTCGTCGTCCATGTGATGTTGTGGAGGATATTCTGCGTATTTACGGATACAACAATGTAGAGATTCCTCTTTCGATGAACAGTTGCATTGCAGTCAAGGGAGATAATGACAAGAGTCATAAGTTGCAGAATATTATAGGCGAGCAGTTGGTCGGCTGTGGCTTCAACGAGATTCTGAACAATTCTTTGCAGCGTGCTGCATATTATGATGGTTTGGAGAGCTTTAAGTCGGAGAATCTTGTCCGTCTTCTCAATCCTCTCAGTAATGACCTGAATGTTTTGCGTCAGACACTGTTGTTTGGTGGCTTGGAGAGTATCTCGCGCAACGCAAACTACAGAATGCCTAACCAGTTGTTCTTCGAGTTCGGAAACTGCTATTATTTCCATGAGGAGAAGAAATGTCATGATATCGTTCCTGGTGTGAGCAGCAGCCGTGACCCAGAGGTTATCAAGCATGTCTTGGATGCATATTCAGAGGATTATCACCTTGGTATCTGGGTTACAGGTAAGCGCGTGGAAGGCAGTTGGGCACATGCAGACGAGGATACCACCTTTGCTGAACTGAAAGCATACGTCCTGAATGTTCTCAGTCGTTGCGGTGTTCCTGCCGGTATGCTTGTTTATACATCTTTGCAGTGTGATCTGTTCGACAAGGCAATGGAAATTCAGAATCGCGGTGGTAAGTCGCTCGTTAAGATGGGTGTTGTTGCCCATGGCATTCAGAAGAAGTTCGATATTGATAATCCTGTTTATTTTGCCGATATTAATTGGAAACTCTTGATGAAGCTCATCGCTAAATCGAGTGTGACATATAAGGAAATCAGCAAGTTCCCAGCGGTAAGTCGTGACCTTGCATTGCTCCTTGACAAGGGCGTTGAATTTGCAGAGATAGAGAAGATTGCTTACAGTACGGAGAAGAAGTTGTTGCGCGAAGTTCGCCTGTTCGATGTTTACGAGGGCAAGAACCTGCCTGCTGGCAAGAAGAGCTATGCAGTAAACTTCATTCTTCAGGACACTGAGAAGACTCTAAACGACAAGCAGATTGATGCTATCATGCAGAAGCTTATCGGCAACTTGACAAAGCAACTTGACGCAGAACTTCGTTAAGCGACATAACACACTATTAGATAAATTAAATAAAACTAAATAGAATATGGGAAGAGCATTTGAGTACCGTAAGGCCACCAAGCTTAAGAGATGGGGCCACATGGCAAAGACATTTACCCGTCTGGGTAAGCAAATTGCAATTGCAGTAAAGGCTGCAGGTCCAGAACCTGAGAACAATCCTGCATTGCGTTCTGTTATCGCTGTTTGTAAGCGTGAGAACATGCCAAAAGACAACATTGAGCGTGCTATCAAGAACGCTATGGGTAAGGACCAGAGCGACTACAAGAGTGTTACATACGAAGGATACGGCCCTCACGGTGTTGCTGTTTTTGTAGATACACTGACTGACAACACTACACGTACCGTTGCAGACGTTCGCAGTGTGTTCAACAAGTTCAGCGGTAACATGGGTACTACAGGTTCGTTGAGTTTCCTTTTTGACCACAAGTGCGTTTTCACTTTCAAGAAGAAGGCAGACATGGATATGGATGATTTCATTCTTGAGATGATTGACTGTGGCGTTGAGGAGGAGTTCGACGAAGAGTATGACGAGGATAAGGATGAAACAACAATCACAATCTATGGTGAACCTACAAGCTACAATGAGATTCAGAAGAAGCTTGAGGCAGAGGGTTACGAAGAGGTTGGTGGTGAGTTCACCTATATTCCTAACGATCTGAAGGAAGTTACTGCTGAACAGCGCGAGACAATCAACAAGATGGTTGAGCGTCTTGAGGAGTTTGACGATGTTCAGACTGTTTACACTAACATGAAGCCAGAGGAGTAATTTCCTCGCTTTATGTCAGTAGACAGTTAATTCTTCATTATTAAAAGATTATGGAATCAGTTCAGAAGGAAGTTCTTGCTGACGGCAGTGTCAAGACTCTGTATAAGACTCAAGGTACTTGCAGTCAGTTCATTGAGGTTGGTGTTAAGGATGGTGTTGTTACACATTGTCATTTCTATGGAGGATGTGACGGAAACACAAAAGGTTTGTCTCAGCTTGTCGTAGGTATGAAAGCAGAGGACGTTATCAGCCGACTCGATGGAACACGCTGTGGTATGAAGGCGACGAGTTGCCCCGATCAGTTGTGTAGAGCAATAGAACAGGCATTGGCTGAGTAATCCTTCTATTTGTTTGGATCATATTGTGCACGTCGATGAATCTAATTCAAGGACGATTACAATATGGTCCATTTTTGTTTTTGTGTCTCTCAATAAAATCGTCATATGAAGTTGCCTTATAAGACAGACGTTTCAGTATTGTTGCTTTTCTTTAATCGTGCCGACCACTTCTCGATGGTTTGGGCTGAGGTTAAGAAAGCCAGACCTTCGCGATTGTTTCTGTATCAGGACGGACCGCGAGAAGGCAAGGATGATATGCCCGGCATACTGGCTTGCAGGGAACTTGTGAAAGACGAAGAGATTGACTGGGAGTGTGAGGTTCATCGTAATTACCAGGATAAGAATTACGGATGTGACCCAAGTGGTTTCATGAGTCATAGATGGGCTTTCTCGTTAACTGACAAATGTATTGTCTTGGAAGATGATGTTGTTCCGTCTCAATCTTTCTTCCCTTTTTGCAAAGAGTTGCTCGACCGTTATGAGAGCGATGAGAGGATAACCATGATTGCTGGTTTTATGGTTGATGAATCGAGAGGCAATGAATTGCAGAACAATACGCGCTCGGTTGCAGGAGCGGAGAATGATGATTCTTATTTCTTCAGTCGTGTTTTCTCTATTTGGGGATGGGCTTCGTGGTCGAGGGTGGTTAATAATTGGGATGCGGACTATAACTTCATTAAAGATCCTTCAACCTTCAAAAGATTAAAGGAAAAGGTGGCTAAGTATAACCAGCGTGCTGATATGCCACAGATGTGTGTTGACCATTCACTGTCAGGAAAGCAGTATTTTGAAAGCATTTTCTGGGCGTATATGCTTCTGCACGATGGTCTTGCCATAATGCCAAAATGCAATTTAATAAATAATGTGGGGTTAGATGGAGGTACGCATTATTCTGCGCAGCTTGAGTTGTTGCCAAAAAGACTACGCCGTCAGTTCGTTATGCCAAGATTGGAGATAGGTTTTCCACTTGTACACCCTCGGTCGGTGGAGGAAGACAAGAGTTATCAAAATGTTTTCTATCTCATGAATGCCTGGAATAATCCATGTCGAAAGATTCAGTACAGCATGGAGGAACTTTGGCTAAACCTTCGCCATGGAAATGTGAAAAAGATATATTCCTCTGCATTGAACCGCCTGTTCAAGACGCTGGGTATGCGTAAACATTCTTGATGCCGTATATCACAGTGCGAGTGGGCTCTTTGGAGGCTTACTTTAAGATGGCGAAGTGCTTACGTTTGCTTTATTTCAAGTCCTTTTGCTTGATTACGTGTTTGATAAGCAGTTTTTTTGTACTCTTTGAAAAGTAGCGGAAGGCAAAATTTATCTTCTCCTTATCTCTTTCGTTTGCAATTTCATCGTTGTTTTTTACGCCTTTCAACAGATGTGCCTTTAGTTTCTGTACGATTTCCGGGTTCGTTGAATATAATGAGTCGTCGTCCAAAGTTCCTTCGAGCGTGTAGTCGTAATAAAGCGTGCGTGATATTGAATCGTACCAAACACTGTCCATAACGGTGCAACTGTCCTGGCGCATTGGGCAGTTAGTGCGTGTGAACTCTCGCATATTCCTTGTCTCTCGGTAGTTGAAGGTCTTTAAGAATACTTTTCCGTTGTAGTCTTCTGCGTCAAAATGAAGGCAGAGCAGTGGCGTCCTTGTCTTCTGAGAATAATAGTTGTATTCGAATGCTACTCCATTCTCCTTCTCCTTTTTCAATCCAAGGTCATTCCTCAGCTTGGAGAGCATTGTCTCCTCGAAATCTTCGCATGCACTTGGTGAGAGTTTTGTTGAGTCATCCAGTTCACCCTTCAGTGTGTAGTAGTATTTCAGGGTTTTGGTTTTTCTGTCATACGCAAGGCTATCGATAGTAGTGAATTGGTCAACTTCTCGTGGGCACTGCTTCAGTGTGAAATCTCGCGCTTGCTCTTCCATCTGCTCGTCAAACGATTTTCTTCCACAACTCAGTATAGACAGTATTAATATTAGGTATGTTATTTTCTTCATGTTGGTTCTTCGATTTTTTAACATTGCCTTTAGGTACATTAGATAGTTGGCAATGCTTTGCGTGTTAGTTTGTAATGCGAAATTAGGTCAAAAATTGATATAAAACAAGAAAATAGGGTTAAATAATATAAATACGTTTTACATTTTGCTCAAAAGTAAAAAAGTTAATAATTTTGCAGTAGAAAAAAGGAAAGCAATCCTCTATTAGTTTAATAAATTTAAGGTAAAAGTAATTATGACCGAAAAGATTGGAACAGCAGCAGGTGCTATTTGGACTGCTCTGAATGAGAATGGTGCTATGAACACCAAGGATTTGAAGAAGGCTTCTAAGGTAAAGACTGACAAGGAACTTTTCCTTGCTATGGGTTGGTTGCTCCGTGAGGACAAGCTCGTTGTTATCGAGGAAGGCAAGGAGATTACTGTTAATTTGAAGTAATTCGAGTTGGGTAAATAGAAGAGAATACTCAGTATTCGATTTTTATTAAAAAAAGGAAGGCGCAATATTCATTTGAATGTTGTGTTTTCCTTTTTTGATTTTAAAAAGTCAAAAAAGCCGTGGTAAAGTCGTTTAATTGATTATTTTTGATTATCTTTGCTACAAATTTGTATTTATGCAGAAACACATTCGCAACTTTTGTATAATAGCCCATATTGATCACGGTAAGTCTACGTTGGCTGACCGTCTGCTTGAGTATACCCAAACCATCAAGGTGACAGAAGGTCAGATGCTTGATGATATGGATCTGGAGAAGGAACGTGGCATAACTATCAAAAGTCACGCTATACAGATGAATTACAAGTATAACGGTGAAGAATATAAGTTGAATCTTATTGATACTCCGGGACATGTTGACTTTAGTTACGAGGTGAGTCGCTCTATAGCAGCGTGCGAGGGTGCACTCTTGGTTGTAGATGCCACTCAGGGAGTTCAAGCCCAGACTATTTCCAATCTTTATATGGCTATTGACCATGATTTGGAGATCATACCTGTTATTAACAAGTGTGACATGCCAAATGCCATGCCGGAAGAAGTTGAGGATGAAATCGTTGATCTTATAGGATGCAAGCGTGAGGAGATAATCCGTGCCAGTGGCAAGACAGGAATGGGTGTCGAGGATATTCTGAAGGCAGTCGTGGAAAGGATTCCAGCACCAGATGGTGATGAGAATGCTCCTCTTCAGGCTCTTATCTTTGACTCAGTGTTTAATTCTTTTCGAGGCATAATTGCTTATTTCAAGATTGTAAATGGTTCTATTCATAAGGACCAGGAGGTGGTATTCATCAATACTGGCAAGGAATATAAGGCTGATGAAGTCGGTGTTCTGAAGATGGACCTATCGCCACGTCAAGAGTTACATTGCGGAGATGTTGGCTATATTGTCAGTGGTATTAAGACAGCTACCGAAGTTAAGGTAGGTGATACCATTACAACTGTAGATAATCCGAACAAGATTGCAATCAGCGGTTTTGAGGAAGTCAAACCAATGGTGTTTGCAGGTGTTTACCCTATAGAAACGGAGGATTTTGAGAATCTTCGCGCATCTCTTGAAAAATTGCAGTTGAACGATGCCTCGTTGACATTTATGCCAGAGTCATCTGTTGCACTTGGTTTCGGTTTCCGATGTGGTTTCCTTGGCTTGCTTCATATGGAGATTGTACAGGAACGCCTTGACAGAGAGTTCAATATGGACGTCATTACCACTGTACCCAATGTTTCATATATGATTTATGACAAACAGGGAGAAGTGAAAGAGGTTCATAATCCAGCAGGTATGCCCGACCAGACTCTCATAGACCATATAGAGGAACCTTACATTCATGCCAGTGTCATAACTACAACAAATTACATCGGCCCCATAATGTCACTCTGTCTGGGCAAGCGCGGAGAGCTTGTCAAGCAAGAATACATAAGCGGAAATAGAGTCGAATTGCAGTACCTGATGCCTCTTGGAGAGATTGTCATTGATTTCTATGACAAACTGAAGAGCATCTCCAAGGGTTATGCCTCGTTTGACTATCACCAGGCAGGATTCCGTCCTTCGAAACTTGTTAAGTTGGATATTCTTCTTAATGGTGAACCTGTGGATGCATTAAGTACTTTGACTCACGTTGACAACGCCGAGAATTTCGGACGCAGAATGTGTGAGAAACTCAAGGAGTTGCTTCCTCGCCAGCAGTTCGATATAGCCATCCAGGCTGCTATCGGTGCCAAGATTATTGCACGTGAAACTGTAAAGCAAGTCAGAAAGGATGTCTTGGCAAAGTGTTATGGTGGTGATGTCAGCCGTAAGAGAAAGTTGCTCGAAAAACAGAAGAAAGGAAAGAAAAGAATGAAACAGATAGGCAATGTCCAAGTTCCTCAAAAGGCCTTCCTGGCTGTATTGAAGCTTGACTGATGCCACGGTAAGATATATACATAAAGACACAAATAAAGATGTCGGCCAGAACATCTGAACTATCTATATAACCTTAAATATAACATAAATATGGCCTTGTTAGATAATCGTAGAGATGTGGCACGTGAGATTGCACGTATCTATTGTACACTAAGCCCTATGGCAGTGCACGCACTTGCTAACATCTTGGTTCCTATGAAATTTCAGAAAGGTGAAATTGTTTTCCCTGAAGGTGAAGTGTGTCAGGCTATGTATTATGTAGAAAAGGGAATGGTGCGTCAGTTCTATTATAAGAACAAGAAGGATGTTACTGAACATTTCTCGTACGAGGGTAGGATAGTATTCTGTATAGAGAGTTTTCTAAAACAAGAGCCATCGAGACTAATGGTCGAGGCTCTGGAAAACAGTGTGCTCTATGCAATCCCTTATGAGCCGTTGCAGGTGTTGATGGCTCAGAATTCAGAAGTTCAGACGCTTTATCGTAAGATATTGGAGCATGCACTTATAAGTTCGCAGGAGCACGCCGACAGCCAAAGATTTGAGAGTTCTGCAGAGCGCTATGACCGTTTGTGCCGTACTAAACCGGAAATTATCCTGCGTGCTCCGATGGTGCATATTGCATCTTTCCTGCAGATGACGCCAGAAACCCTCTCGCGTGTTAGAAGTTCAAAGGATTTTTAAGGTTTTCTTTCTCTGTTATTTAAGTTTGGTTGAGGTCTTGTATATTTCTTCTCCGATGCCTATCGTGTAGCCTTGTTTGAAGAATACGACGCGGTTGAATGTGTCTGCGATGATAAATACAGGATAATTCTCAATCTTTTGACCTTGCACTGCATTTGCAAGGTTTTCTTTTATCTTGCCGGTTGTGTCGATGCCGAAAACTACCGTTGACGGCAGGTTTGGGAACTTTTTGATTATCTCAATGTCTTCTTTTCTGCTTACAATCAGGATTATGGGTCTGCCCCATGATTCCAGTTGTGTCTTGTATGAAGAGAGGTCGTTAAGGGCGTGATTTGTAGGCTCTGAACCACCGTTGAGGTAGCCTAATGTGAAATAGCCTCTTCCTGTTGTTGATAGTATGCTGGTAACGGCCTTGACATTCCATTGGTTTGTGTCTCCTTCTCCAAAAGATTTTGTTGAGTTGGCGTTTGAGGCGATAGGTGTATATAGTGTCTCGCTGTCAAACGTACCCTTTACCTGTACTTCATCTGTAGACTCTCTCATTATCAGTGGCACCTCAGAGATGTTGTTCTCGGTTATTGTGAAGAATGTTAGTCTTGAGAGCACTCCACCATTTGCGAGTCTTGTTCCTGTGGTCAAAAGATAATTGCCACATTCCAACTCTGTTGCATCCTTGAAGTTGACATTCAAGGTGGCGTCCTCGGGATAGTTCAATAATTGCGGTTCTCCGTCAGAGAGCTTTGAAATTGTAAAGTGCGTATAGTAACCGGGATTGTTTATTATCTCTCCTTTTTCGTAATTCAAAACCAACATTCCCTTTGGCTCGCTTCTGTCCTCGGTGTTAAACACGTTGACCCATTCTTCTTTGTCTGTGCTGTTGACAAGGTATTGCGCCTTGTTGGTTATCTCGTTTAGCCTTGCTGCAAAATTCAGCGTTCTGCACAATGACACAAAGAAGATGTCTCTGCTGTGAGAATCGCATCTGCGTGATTTGTAGACACTGGAGGGTTTCATGCAGAGCATGATGGGGTTGTGTGTGTTGTCAATGGTTATGTTCTTGTTTATCCATTCTTCAATGTCTTTGGGAGATTTCATTTCCGATTTGTCAGATTCGGTTATGAGCTTATTCAGTTCGCTTCTGTATGGGGTAAGCAATTCGTTGCTTACGCGTTGCTGCAGAATGTAAGGGTTGGGTGACTTGCTGTTGTAATAGTTGTCACGCAGAACTTCAATGCTTACATCCCTTATGTCTTTCTCGCTTAACAAGTTCAGGATTGCTTCTGCTTTCTCTGTATCTTGACATTCCTTCAGGAACTGCTTGATGGTAGCATGATTGCCCATACTTTTTGTTAGAAAGTCGTTTTCGTTGCTAAAGGTCTTGACCTTCATGTTTCTCAGACTATCCTCTATGGCAAGTCTTTTCTTATTGTAGGATATTTGTTCTTCTGTTATTTCCGGTATGTTGTTGCGCTCGGCAGGAGGTGTGATGTCGAACTCGTATGTGTTATAAGAAAGTTCGTTCGTGTTCTGCACCTTATTTAATATAATAGTAATGGTGTCCTGCTTGCCTACCGAGACCCTGTCAAATCCGTATTGCGCATTTTTGTTTGCCCATACCAGTAAGTCGCCCTGCCCACATGTGAACGAGATTGTTCCGTTGGTGTCTGTAGAGTCTGAATAAAGGGGGTAGAACTCTGCATAGTTGTAGAGTCTGAATTGTACGCATGATTTAACAGGTACATTATTTGTGTCTACAGTTCTTACTGTAATCCTAGAAGTGGGAGCATAGGTATCTGTTACACATATTTCTGTGTAGCATGGTGTCGTCTTTACTACTTGCTCGCTTCCGTCGTATTTTCCGAACGCCTTGGTATGCATCATCATAGCTCGTGATGCAGGTGCGTTAAACCAACCTAAATCAAGGACGGGCTCTGGCTCACATGCTCCAAGAAATCTCCATTTTCCGTCGACCCACGCTTCGACCCACGCATGATTGTCGTCTGTGTGAGCCCAACGAGGTGTGTATACCTGTCTTGCTGGTATTCCAACGCTTCTCAGTGCGGCAACAGTGAATGTGCTCTCTTCACCACATCTTCCTATTGTATTTTGCATTGTCGACAGTGGCGAACTTGTTCTTGAATCGCTTGGTTTATAACTTACATGCTCGTGGCACCAGTGGTTCACTTCCAGAACGGCTTGCTCCATTGTCATACTCTTGATCCTGTCTTTCAGTATCTCATATATGACTGTCCTGCTGTCGTCCATATTTTCGTTGTTGACTCTTATAGGCAAAACAAAATGCAAGAATTCTCTTTCGGGTATCTTTCTGCCCCAATTCATTTCGCTACGTGCTCGAAGCGTTGTCTTTATCTGTTTGCGATAAAATTCTTCGGTGTAGTCTGTTGAGTCAGGAAGCGGCATGTATTTGTATAAAAACGTGAGAAGGGAGTCTTCTGTAAGTGTTTCCCCTTGAGCTTTGCATATATAACAATTTAATATGGCTATGCAGAATGATATGATTATAAGCAAGCGATGTGATTTCATGTGGTTTTATAATAGGTATGCTGTTGATGCAAAGTTAAGAAAAAAATATCATTCGCATATTTTATGATAACATTTTTGTATATTTGCAATTCTCAAATCCGCAACTACGCGCCTAAAATGATACAGAAGCGAAAAGGATCTGCATCGTTAGTAAAAGGGGGCACAGTGCATCGAATGTCACCATAAAGACATATAATGCCCCTTACCCCACCATGCGACTTGAGGCAATACGCAAAATCACGACCATAAGTTGTCGGTGTTATCCGAAGTCGGTCTGGAAAACCTCAGCATAAGCG
>CAMAFX010000017.1 GCA_945833925.1 uncultured Prevotellaceae bacterium | reverse complement strand
TATATAATATCATGAGACAATTCTGTAATATGTTATTGCTGCTGGGATTTATGCCATTGATTCTTTCTGCTAAGGTGTATGTAGAACCAACGGATTCAATACGCTTTTACGATGAAAGGTGGACGAACATAGAAAGTGGCATTCACGTCAGCTGGACCGACAAGGATGTTTCTTTAGTCAGACACAGACTGCCTGATATAGAAGAATGCTCCGATACTACTATTTATGTGTGGGGTGGAGAGCGAATAGGCATGCGAGGCTTGCTTTACACAAAGGATGTGAAGGATGAATTGTTGACTTTGAAGGTGGCGAAATGTAAAAGTTCACTGAATGCTCATGTGTCTTGGATGCGTTACGTACTGACGGACTCGTTCGACAGATGCGGAGAACATCCTGATAATCTTGTTCCTTGGACAGTTGCAGAAGTAATAGACAATCCTCTTACAAAGGATGGTGTACAGCTTGTTGTTGATACTTGTGAAGTACGTCCGTTCTGGTTTTCTGTAGATGTAGACCGTCGTTGCAAGCCAGGAACATATCCGGTTAGTGTTGTTGTGTCTGGCAATAATGGTATGAAAAAGATGCTGAATATTAACGTTGTTGTCCTCAACAAGCAATTGCCAGAGCCTGCGGATTACAGATTTCACCTTGACCTTTGGCAACAACCATACAGCGTGAGTAGGTACTACAATGTAGAGCCGTGGAGCAAGGCTCATCTGAAACTGCTTAGGCCATACATGCGTGAACTGGCTCGTATGGGACAAAAGGTGGTTAGCACCATATTGTTCTATGAACCATGGGGCAGGCAGTCCAACGACAAATTTGAACCGATGGTTCAGACTGTCCGCAATATTGGTGGTGGATGGACTTTCGACTACACCGTTTTCGACAGATGGGTTAATTTTATGGCAGAGTGTGGCATAGATGAGCAGATTGATTGTTATTCTATGATTCCCTGGGACATGAACTTCCGTTATTTTGATGAGAAAACTTCTGTATATAATACACTTCATGCAACGACAACAGATGACTCATACAAGGAATTGTGGACAGCATTTCTCAAAGATTTTGCCAAGCATCTCAGAGAGAAAGGATGGTTTGAAAAGACTTGTATTGCAATGGACGAACGTGGACTGAAAGACATGCTGAATGCTTACAAGATAGCTCAGGAGGCGGTGCCTGGCATGAAAATGGCATTGGCAGGCAATATTCATAATGAGTTATGCGACAAATTGTACGACTATTCGGTTGCTTACGGACAACTTTTTACTAAGGATGAGGTGAAAACCCGCAAAGACGCGGGCTTTAAGAGTACGGTTTATACCTGTTGCACAGATGCCAATCCGGGTATGTTCAGCAATAGCAATCCTGTGGATGCGGCATGGATTCCTCTCTACTGTTTTGCCGCTGGCTTTGACGGATGGCTTCATTGGAGCTGGCTGAACTGGACGGACAGCCCGCTTACAGATAGTCGCTTCTTCCTGTTTGCACCAGGCGATACGTACTTTTTCTACCCAGGCGTTCGCAGTAGCATGCGTCACGAACGTTTGCTTGAGGGCATACAGCAATATGAGAAACTCTGTATTGTGAAGTCTCAAAGCAATGCAAATGAGAAGATTGATGCAATACTTTATGACATCTCCAATGGAGCTCCAAAAGAATCTTCTCAACTTATAAAACAAGTAAATTTGGTTGAAGAGTTGCTTAATCGTTAACCCTCATCTTTAGATTCACGCAGTAATGAAACCTTTTTTCTCATACTGCGAGAATTTTTTCACGCGACAAAAAAAAAATTTCACGCGACGAAAAATTTTTTTTCATGGTGCAAGAAATTTCTTTTCTTGTAGCGAAAAAAAAATTCATGATGTGAGAATTTATTTCTTCATACAGTGAATTTAACTTTTCATGTTGTGTGAATATGTTCTTAATGTGGAGTCGCTGAATATTCTACGTGACGTGATGGTGACGAGACTGATTATGAAAAATAAAGCCCCGAAGCATATTGGCTTCGAGGCTTTGCTTGTATTTGAAGAAAACACTAATTCTTTTGTTGTGTAGCTCCTATCATACTGGATAGTCGGTGTACATGAAACGCTTGATAGATTTCTTAGGAGTCTTCTCGAATTCCTTGTCGATTAAACGGATTCCTGCAAGTTGACAGTAGTTGGGTAGGGTAGCATTGAGTTCTTTTCTGTTCTGCTCCATAATTGCTTCGAGCTCTGATTTGCCAAGGTTTAGCTTGGCAGCCTGCTCCATGTCTGGGTAGACAAGACCGTAGAACTTTTCTTCTTTCTGGATGACTAGACATTCGTTGACCAACATGACGTTGCTAAGTTTGTCCTCAATCTCCTCTGGATATACGTTCTGACCGTTTGCACCCAAAAGCATAGTCTTGCAACGACCCTTGATGAACACGTTGCCTTCTGCGTCCATAATGCCGAGGTCACCGGTGTGATACCAGCCGTCCTTGTCAATTGCTGCTGCAGTAGCTTCGTCATTCTTGTAGTATCCAAGCATGACGTTTGGTCCCTTGGCAAGAATCTCACCTGCGATGTTCTGTGGGTCTGCACTGTCAATACGGACTTCCATGTTCTTGGCAGCCTTTCCGCAACTACCTTTCTTGAACTTCTTCCAGTCTTCGTAGCAGATGATTGGTGCACACTCAGTTGCACCGTATCCTACGGTATAGTTGAAGCCAACATCCTTGAGAAGTGTTTCAATCTCCTGATTGAATGCTGCACCACCAACGATGACCTCGTAGAAGCGACCGCCGAATGCCTGACGCATGCCTTCGCAGATCTTTTTCTTTATCCTGTCGCCAATAATGGGGACATTGAGCATGAGCTTGACCTTGGGATCCTGAATCTTTGGCAGAACGCTCTTGCGAACAACCTTCTCGATGATGAGAGGTACACAGATGAGAATCGCTGGCTTGATGTCTGCCAGTGCCTTGAGCAGAACGACTGGACTTGGCATCTTTGTAAGGAAGTAGATGTGAACACCAAACCAGAATTCGTAGATGAATTCAAATGCCAATCCGTATTCGTGTGCCATTGGCAACATGCTGAGTATGGTGTCACCAATCTTCAATTTAGAGCTAAGCACGGTATTTGCAAAGTCCAGGTTGCTCCAGATGGCACGGTAAGGAATCATTACTCCCTTAGAGTTGCTGGTGGTACCGCTGGTGTAGTTGATGATAGCAAGTTCCTCGGGCTGGTCAACGTGGTAGTTGATGTGCTGCTTGCGGAAGTTGGTTGGATATTTCTCGCCGAAGAGACGGTTGAGGTTCTCGCGAGCAAAAGTGAGCTTCTCGTTGCGACTTGCAAGAAGGCTGTAGTCTGTAAATGAGATGCATCCTTCAAGGGTTGGCATTGCCTCAAAGTCAAGATTGCCAAAAATCTGGTCTGTAACAAAGAGAAGTTTTGTCTCGCTATGGTTGATGATGTCCTGAATCTGAGTTGGGTGGAACTCGTTCAGAATTGGCACTGCAACAGCACCATAGGTGAGAACTGAGAAGAACGCTGCTCCCCAGCGAGCCTGGTTGCGACCGCAAAGGGCAATACGATCACCTTTTTGAATGCCACACTCTTCAAAGATGATGTGCATCTTCTCGATGACGCGTGCAACGTCTTTGTACTGGTAGGTATAAACGCCGTAGTCCGACATTGAAGGGAGGTCCCAGTGTGTCTTGATACTATCGGCAATCATTAGGTTAAAACTCTTTATTTCCATAACCTTTTTATTGTTTGTTGGTGAGTATTTGTTTGATAGTTCCTAATTATTGCACAAAGGTACGACGTTTTGTGCAAAAAAACAAATAAATTCTTGTTTTAATACACTCTTTGACCAAAAATTTTGCTTCCGACCCTTATTAGTGTGCTTCCGTGCTCGATTGCGATTGGATAATCGTCGCTCATTCCCATAGAGCACTCCCTGAATTCTGGTTTGTCCTTGAAATATACTTCCTTGGCATGGGTAAAGAACATTCTTGCAGTCTCAAATTCATCTGCTATCTGTTTCTCGTTGTCAACATTGCTTGCCATACACATTATGCCAACGACATGAATGTGTGGGAAGTCTGCCAGTACGTTGCTTGCCAGCAAATCCTCGGCTTCGTCAATTGTCCATCCAAATTTTGTTTCTTCCTGGGCTACGTGCAACTGAAGCAGTATATTTACTTCTTTTTCTATCTTTTCGGCTTGTTTTTCAATCTCCTTGATGAGTTTGAGACTGTCAACTGAATGTATCATGCTGACGTGGGGCAACAGTTGCTTGACCTTGTTGGTTTGCAGATGGCCGATGAAGTGCCATTCGATGTCCTTCGGCAGTACGTTTACTTTTTGCAGGACTTCCTGCACATGGCTTTCTCCGAAAACTCTTTGCCCTCCGTCGTACGCTTCCTTTATCATTTCTGCAGGGTGGTACTTGCTGACTGCTACCAGTCTGACGTTGTCGGGCAGGGTAGATTTAATCTCGTTTATCTTGCTCTGAATGGACATTGTGTAGTTGTTTTACGCGCGCGTTATATATATAATGTGTATTCCTCCATTGTTGGCAATATGTTCACGATAGAGGGTTCTGTATACAAAATTACAAAATATATTTATAAATAAACAGTTGATGACGATTTTATTTGTGCAATAGAATAAAAAAAGAACGGAGTAGTCAACTCCGTTCTTTTTCTGTGCTTTATGTAAATAATGTGTTATTTGCCACTCCAGAAGTCTGCCTCTGCCTTCTTCTTTGCAAGGTAAGCATCGTACTCTGCCTTAGCCTTTGCATTGGCAGCCTGGTTAGCCTGTGCCTTCTGAATGCTTGCGATGAGACGGTCTGCAGTACCGCTTACGGTAATGTCTGCACTCATTGCCTTGCGTGCAGAATTCATGGCATCATTGTACTGACCGAGCTGTGTGTATACTGTAGCCTGCTGAATGAGTGCCTTGCCTGCGAGGTCGGCATTGTATGCCTGTGCCTTGTCGAGGTAGGTCAATGCACCTGTATACTGCTTGCTCTTGCGGAGACCACTTGCAATGCGGAGGCAGATGGAACCACGTGTGTTGTCGTTGGCACAGAGTTCGATAGCCTTGTTGTAGTATTCCATCATCTTAGGCATGTTGCCGTTCTTCTGCTCGTACTGGCCAAGACCAATGGCACTCTCGAATGTAGGCTCGATTGCATATGCATATTCTGCAGCCTTGTAGTAGATGTCTGCATCGTCGCAGTCTGCATTTGCCATAAGTGTCATGGCACTGCGGAGATAGTTGACGTCGTCCTTCTTCTGCTCAATTGTCTTCTCGTACAATGCTATAACCTGCTCGCGCTCTGCGGCTCCGCTGGTAGCAAATGTGGTCTCGATCTGTGCAAGAGGTGCGTCGTACTTGGCAACAAGCTGCTTGGCTTTTGCTGTGTCGCCTTCTGCCTCTGCCTCCTTGGCAAGTTGGAGCATCTTTTCGCATGCGTCCTTTGCATCAAGGTAGTCCTGCATGTACTGCTCACGATGGCTTGGCACCTGCTGGAAATATGCGTTGCTGATAAGGATGAAGTTCTGGAGAACGGTACCCTCGACATCGCGACCACCATTGTCCTTGATTTCCTTGATAGCGTCAGCGTAGTTGCCGTAGTGTGTCTTGAAGTTGTAGCCACAAGCCTGGCCGATGGTAGGTGCTGTGTAGTTGTAGTAATCTGCTCGTACGGCAAGTACATCGCCCTTTGTGTTCTTTATCTTATTGAAAGAGTTGATAGAGTCGAGACGTGCAAGACGAAGGTCGAACATTTTCATCATGTCGTTGAAGTAAGCCAACTTCTGGTTCGCATCCTGTTCCTGGTTGATAAGCTGATAGAACATGAATGGAGCGTTACCTGCATAGATACCGTTGTTTATGAATGGGGTGTTGTTAATGAGCCACTTCCAATTGATATAGGCATCCTTATAGTCCTGATTCTGGATAGACTGCTGGAACATTGAAACGTATCCGCGTGCAATCTGGATACTGTCGTTGATGTCGGCCTCTGCAATGCCTGCTTTCTTGAACGAGTACTCAGCGCGGTCGTTGATGTCGGTACCCTCAAACTGGGCCATTGCTGTCAACGATGTAGCTCCGAGCGCAATGGCAAGAATAAATGATTTGATTTTCATTTTGTATTTTATATTTGTTAATTTGTTCTGTATTGTAGTATAGCACGAATATTACTGCAAATTTACTAATATATTTTTATGGCAGATACAAAATATGCTTAAAAATGGGTTTGTTAATTACTCTTTAACATTTTTCCTTGTTATTTTGTATTTTTTTTAGCAAATTTGCATTCGATTTATTACGTATGGCTAATCATTATTCGTTGGAGATGTTGTCATATCGTAAAAAAGCCTTAGCATAAAATCTGTCTGACATGAATTTAGAAAATTTTTATAAAGCACGATATGTTCTGCAGAATACTGTTCGCAGAACAGACCTCATAGCAGCTCCAAAACTTAACCTTAAATCGGAAATATTCCTTAAGCCGGAAAATCTGCAGGTAACAGGTAGTTTCAAGGTTAGAGGGGCTTGTTTCAAGATTAGCCAGTTGAGCGACGAGGAAAAGAAAAGGGGTGTGATAGCATGTTCTGCAGGCAATCATGCTCAAGGCGTAGCTCTCGGAGCATCAACAAATGGTATTCGTTCTCTGATTTGCCTACCAGAAGGTGCACCTATTAGTAAGGTAGAGGCAACACGCTCCCTCGGTGCGGAGATATGTCTGGTTCCAGGAGTTTATGACGATGCTTACAGAAAGGCTCTTGAACTTCGCGATGAGCAAGGGCTTACGTTTGTGCATCCCTTCAATGACGAGCATGTCATTGCAGGACAGGGAACAATAGGACTTGAACTTTTGGAGCAACTGCCCGATGTAGAGGCTGTAATAGTTCCCATTGGTGGAGGTGGCTTGGCAAGCGGCGTGGCTTATGGCGTGAAACAACTCAATCCCAAGGTAAAGGTATATGGCGTTCAGGCTGATGGTGCTCCAAGTATGCTCAAGAGCCATGATCATCATCATATAGAACGTCTCACAAATGTTAGTACCATCGCTGACGGCATTGCGGTTAAGGAGCCTGGAAATCTTACATTTGATATCTGCGAGCACTACCTTGATGGTATTGTCACTGTTAGCGAAGACGAGATATGCGCAGCTATCCTGGCACTTGTTGAGCAGCACAAGCTTATCAGTGAGGGTGCAGGTGCAGTCAGCGTCGCTGCGGCAATGTTTGACAAGGTTCCCATAGCAGGAAAGAAGACCATATGTATTGTCAGCGGAGGAAATATAGACGTGACGATATTGAGCCGTGTGATGAATCGTGGTCTGGCAAAGAGTGGCAGGGCATGGACTTTTGTCGTTGAGTTGGAAGACAAGCCTGGTCAGTTGGTCGAAGTGAGCCAAATTGTGGCTGGTCTTGGTGGCAACGTAACGAGTGTTCATCACGAACACGCAGATGAGAGTCATGTGGTAAACAGTTGTCAGTTGCGCATACGTGTAGAAACAAGAAATCACGAACATATAAAACTTATTCAGGAGACACTGAGCGAGAAAGGTTTTAGATTGATTTAGAATCATTCGTTTCTTGCTGCGACTCTTGCAATATTTGGTGTTTTGCTTTGATGAAAGATTGAAAATTATTAGAAATTAGTCGTTTATACAACTGCTCAAATTATTTATATTATGGATTTATTGCATGTCTTGACGCTCATCGGTTCCGTTGCTATGCTGATGTATGGTATGAAGGTGATGAGTGAGGGTGTTCAGAAAATGGCTGGCGCAAGTCTTCGTAACGTTCTCGGTACAATGACCACAAACCGCTTTACTGGTCTTCTGACTGGCTCGTTTATCACTGCCGCAATTCAGTCTTCTACTGCAACAACAGTCATGACTGTGAGTTTCGTGTCTGCTGGACTGTTGTCGTTGGCTCAGGCGATCTCCGTAATTATGGGTGCCAACATTGGTACGACTTTTACAGCGTGGATTATGGTGCTCGGAGGAAACTTTGACATGCGCATCCTTGTCTACTCTGCGATATTTGTTGCTATTATATTTATCTATAGCAAAAAGAACATAAACCTTGGTGAGTTCATTATGGGTCTCGCATTGATGCTTCTCGGTCTTACGACTCTGAAAATCAATGCAGCAGAAATGAAGCTTGACCAAGTAGAGGCAGTAACAAGTTTCTTTAAGTCTACCAGTTCGTGGGGATATGGCAGTTACTTGCTTTACCTCTTGGTTGGAGGTTTGCTGACTTGCTGCGTGCAGAGTTCTGCAGCTATTATGGCTATCACAATGACTCTTTGCTCGACAGGTGTTCTTGATATTCACATGGGTATTGCATTGGTCATGGGTGAGAATATCGGTACCACTATTACTTCAAATGTTGTAGCCTTGTCTGCATCGACTCAGGCAAGACGTGCCGCTATGGCTCACTTGATATTCAACTTGTTTGGCGTATGCTGGATTTTATGCATCTTCCCTTATTTCGTTGATGGCATTTGCAATGTTGTTGGTGTAGACCCATATAGCGAGTCGTTGGATAAGAACTTGCTTACTGTAGTTCTTGCTGCTTTCCATACAACTTTTAATGTTGTTAACGTTCTTATACTTATATGGTTCGTGAAGCCATTGGAAAAGGTCGTAACTTTTGTCATCCCAGACAAGAAGGGTGGCGAGGAAGAAGAAGGACGTCTCAAGTTTATCAGTGCTGGTTTGCTGAGTACATCAGAGTTGAGCATCCTGGAGGCTCAGAAAGAAATCAACCTTTTTGGCGAACGTTGCTTGAGGATGTTTGGTTTTGTGCGCGAATTGCTTCACACCGAAAAAGATGAGGATTTCAATAAATTGTTCTCTCGAATCGAGAAGTATGAGAGTATCACCGACAATATGGAGTTGGAGATTGCTAATTATTTAAATAAGGTGAGCGAGGGTAGACTGAGTGCTGAGTCTAAGGGCTCTATTCAGAGAATGCTCAGAGAGGTCAGTGAATTGGAAAGTATTGGTGATTCATGTTACAACCTTGGCCGTACTCTCAACCGTCGTCGCAACTATGCAAACGAGGACTTCACGGAGTCGCAGTATGAACATATTCACAATATGATGAGTCTCACAGAGAATGCCATTGTTCAGATGAATAAGGTTATCAGTAGAGGAGAACATCAGTTTGTTGACATAAATGTCAGTGTCAACATTGAGCACGAGATTAACAACTATCGTAATCAGTTGAAGAATCAGAATATGGCTGATATTAACAATAAGGTATACGATTATCAGATAGGTGTATTCTATATTGATTTGATATCTGAATGTGAGAAGTTGGGCGACTACGTTATGAATGTTGTTCAAGCTACACGTGAAAGAAGAATGGAGGAATAATGAACCAGAAAAAGTCTAAAAAGAAGATTAAATCAAGATGGAAACTATTGCCCGGTGTTGAACCAACCGAGATGGACCTCAAGATTCTTGAGGCTCAGGAAAAGGGTATCTTAGTTCCGACGAGAAAACTGATAAAAACTCCTCAGCAGATTGAGGGCATCCGTAAAGCGGGTGTCCTCAATACTGATGTTTTGGATTATGTGTCAGAACATATACGTGAGGGTATGTCTACGCTTGAAATTGATAAACTTGTACACGACTTTACTGTGGAGCATGGAGGAACTCCTGCACCATTGAACTATTTCGGTTTTCCAAAGAGTTGTTGTACTAGTGTTAACGATGTGGTATGTCATGGAATTCCTTGTGATTGGGAAATTCTTGAAGAAGGTGATATTGTCAATGTCGATGTCACTACCATCGTTGATGGATACTATGCAGACGCAAGCCGAATGTTTGTCATTGGAAAGACAGATGCGGAAAACCAGAAATTGGTGGATGTGGCATGGGAATGTCTAAAGATTGGTGAAAAGGTATGTTCCGAACCGTATGTGTGCGTGGGTGACCTCGGCTCTGCTATTTCTAAACATGCTCATAAGAATGGTTTTAGTGTGGTAAGGGAATATTGCGGACATGGCGTGGGCGTGGAGTTTCATGAGGATCCAGAAGTGGAGCACGTTGGAAAGCCTGGTACAGGAATGCTCTTGGTTCCGGGAATGACGTTCACCATAGAACCGATGATTAATATGGGTGATCCTGATATTTGCGAAGACGAGGAGGATGAGACTGGCTGGATTGTTCTCACTGAGGATGGACTCCCAAGTGCACAGTGGGAACATACTTATCTCATGACGGAAAATGGAGTGGAGATAATTACTCACTAATATTAGCAAGTTTATGGTAGAGAATATAATTATTTTAAGTATAGAAAGTAGTTGCGATGATACTTCGGCCGCAGTGTTGCGCAACAGCGTTCTTCTAAGTAATGTGACTGCCTCGCAGGCTGTTCATGAGGCTTATGGCGGTGTTGTTCCTGAGTTGGCAAGCCGTGCTCATCAGCAGAATATAGTTCCTGTTGTCGACCAAGCATTGAAGAAGGCAGGAGTGGAACGTGAACAACTTTCTGCTATAGCCTTTACGCGCGGACCTGGTCTGCTTGGCTCGTTGCATGTGGGTGTGTCATTTGCAAAAGGACTTGCTGCTTCACTGGGTATTCCTATGATTGATGTCAACCATCTTCAAGGACATGTTTTGGCCCATTTCATCAAGGAAAATGAGGAGGATAATAATCAGCCTACATTTCCGTTCTTGTGCTTGTTGGTGAGCGGAGGTAATTCTCAGATAGTACTTGTTAATGCGTACAATGATATGAAGGTGATAGGTCAAACCATAGACGACGCAGCAGGAGAATGTATAGACAAGTGCAGCAAAGTTATGGGACTCGGGTATCCAGGTGGACCAATTATTGACAGGCTTGCAAGACAAGGCAATCCAGATGCGTACCAGTTCTCCAAGCCTAATATTAAAGGGTATGATTACAGTTTCTCCGGTTTGAAGACGTCTTTCTTGTACAGCCTCCGCGATTGGCTGAAAGAGGATCCTGATTTTATAGAGCACCATAAGGAGGATCTCGCAGCATCGCTGGAAAAGACAGTGGTAGATATCCTTATGAAAAAGTTGAGACTGGCAGCAAAGGATTTGAACATTAAACAGGTTGCTGTTGCTGGAGGTGTGTCTGCGAATAATGGTCTCAGGAATGCTTTCCACGATTACGCAAAACGTTATGGATGGAAAATTTTCATACCAAAGTTCAGTTTCACTACCGACAACGCTGCCATGATAGGAATAACCGGTTACTATAAGTTCAAGGACAAGGATTTTTGCTCTATAGATCAGCCGGCATATAGTCGCGTGACCGTATTAAATCAATAAAATCAAATCTTTTTTGCCGATTTGTTTGGTTGTGTGAAAAATAAATAGTAATTTTGCACGCTGTTTGAAAGAAGTTATTGAAAGTAACTAAAGAAAGAAAAGAGAGAAATGGCTAAGATTTGTCAAATTACCGGAAAGAAGGCCATGATTGGCTGCAACGTTTCCCACTCTAAAAGACACACTAAGCGTCACTTCGATGTGAACCTCTTCAACAAGAAGTTCTACTACGTTGAACAGGACTGCTGGATTTCATTGAGCATTTCTGCTAATGGTCTTCGTGTCATCAACAAAATGGGTCTTGACGCTGCTTTGAAGCAGGCTGTTGCCAAGGGCTATTGTGATTGGAAGAATATTAGAGTAATTGGTTAATTAAGAGGAGAAACACGCTATGGCAAAGAAGGTTAAAGGCAACAGAATTCAGGTAATTCTGGAATGCACAGAGATGAAGCAGAGTGGTCTGCCCGGCACATCACGTTACATCACAACAAAGAATAGAAAGAATACTCCCGAGCGTTTGGAATTGAAGAAGTACAATCCAATCCTCAAGAGAATGACTGTTCACAAGGAAATTAAATAATAAGGAAGTACTATGGCAAAGAAAACTGTGGCTACCTTGCAGACTGGCAAGACTGATGGCCGTTCATATACCAAAGTTATCAAGATGGTTAAGAATCCAGAGACTGGTTCTTACTCATTTGACGAGCAGATGGTTCCAAACGAGGCAGTTAAAGACTTCTTTAAGAACTAATCACTTGTTGTTTGAAATGTAACATTCACTTTTGTGAAATATTATCAAGAGAGTCACTTTTATGTGATTCTCTTTTTTTTGTTTTTATGCGTTTCGGTTAGTATCGTCTGCGTTGTAATTTCGGATTGTTTTCATTTCTTGATGTATTCTTCTAAGTTATAAATACAATGCTTCTCATCTACAATATTTGTACTTAATGTTATTCTTTTAGTTAAAAACAAGCGTTTGAAATGTATTTTTGTTGGTTTCATCGCAGAAAATGAATTTCTTGTGTTATCTTTGTAGTCTGAATAGATAAACCTTATATAGAATATTATAGTTTGCAAATATGGGATTCTTTAGTTTTTTTAGTAAAGAAAAAAAGGAGACGTTGGATAAAGGCCTTGAGAAGACCAAAGAAAGTTTCTTCTCAAAGATAAGTCGTGCTATTGCAGGAAAATCAAAGGTTGACGATGATGTACTTGATAATCTTGAGGAGGTGCTCGTAACAAGTGATGTTGGTGTTGACACAACATTGAACATTATTGAGCGTATTGAAAGCCGTGTTTCTAGAGATAAATATGTAAGTACGGCAGAACTTAATTCTATTTTGAGAGACGAGATTGCCTCTCTTCTTACGGAAAATAACACAGAAGACACGGAAGGTTTTGTTATTCCCAAAGACAAGAAGCCATATGTTATTATGGTTGTTGGTGTAAATGGAGTAGGTAAAACCACTACTATTGGTAAACTTGCATACCAGTTCAAGAAAGCAGGTCTTAAGGTGTGTCTTGGCGCTGCAGATACATTCCGTGCCGCTGCCATAGAGCAAATCGAGATATGGGGTGAGCGTGTCGGCGTTAATGTCATCAAGCAGCAGATGGGAAGCGACCCTGCCAGCGTTGCATTCGACACTCTTAATAGTGCTGTTGCAAATGATGTTGATGTTGTAATTATAGATACTGCTGGTAGATTGCATAACAAGAAGGGTTTGATGGATGAACTCTCGAAGATTAAACGAGTAATGCAAAAGGTTGTACCTGATGCACCTCATGACGTTATGCTGGTTCTTGATGGAAGTACAGGTCAAAATGCATTCGAACAGGCTAAGCAGTTTACACAGGCTACTCAGGTTACAAGTATGGCTATTACCAAACTCGACGGTACTGCCAAAGGTGGTGTTGTAATTGGCATCAGTGATCAGTTTAAGATTCCTGTTCGCTACATCGGTCTTGGTGAAGGCATGGAAGATCTTCAGCCATTCAATCGAAGAGAGTTCGTCGATTCTCTTTTTAAGATAGAATAGTTTTTTTACAATTGTGTCGTAAAAGGTTGTGTCTTTCAATTCAGACAAGATAAATTTACTTTAGCATGATTGTGATGTAACTTTCTTCATTGATGGGTGAAAGGTATTACATTGAAAGAAGTATTTGCGATAAGCATGAAAAAGAAAACAGTCGATATAATAACGTTGGGATGTTCCAAGAATCTGGTAGATTCGGAACGCCTCATAACGCAACTGGCTGCCTTGGGATATAATGTCACGCATGACATCGACAATCCAAAGGGAGAGATCTGCGTTGTGAATACATGCGGTTTTATTGGCGATGCAAAGGAAGAAAGCATCAACATGATTCTTGAGATGGGGCAGCGAAAGACTCAAGGGAAACTTGAGAAGTTATATGTCATGGGCTGCCTATCAGAGCGCTATCTTGGAGATTTGATTTCGGAAATTCCCGAGGTAGACCATTTCTATGGCAAATTTGATTGGACTGAACTCCTGACTGAGTTAGGACATACCTATAATAATGAGATACATAACGAAAGATACCTCACAACTCCACAGCATTATGCATATTTGAAGATATCTGATGGCTGTAACAGAGGATGTGCTTATTGTGCTATACCAATTATCACAGGAAAGCATAAAAGTCGTGAGATAGAGGATATTGAGGATGAGGTGCGCAGATTGGTGTCTCGTGGTGTCAAGGAGTTCCAGGTGATAGCCCAGGAACTTACATATTACGGACTTGACATCTATCATCGCAGAGCAATTGCGGAATTGATAGATAGAATTGCTTCAATCCCTGGCGTAGAATGGATTCGTTTGCATTATGCGTATCCAACAGACTTCCCAATGGACCTCTTGCATGTTATGCGTAAGCACAGCAATGTGTGTCGTTATCTGGATATTGCCTTACAACATATATCTGATGGCGTTCTAAGTAGAATGCGTCGTAATATTACAGCGCAGGAAACACGCAATCTGATAAAGACGATTCGCAAGGAGGTTCCTGGCATTGAAATTCGTACTACATTGATGGTAGGCTTCCCTGGCGAGACAGATGAGGAGTTTGACGAACTCGTTGACTTCGTGAAGTGGGCAAAGTTTGAACGTATGGGTGCTTTTGCGTATAGCGAAGAAGACGGTACGTATGCTGCAGAACATTATGACGATGATGTTCCTGCCGAAATCAAAGATGCTCGCTTAAGCAAACTCATGCGTATACAGCAACGAATCTCAAGTGATATTCAGGAGAAGAAGATTGGGCTTGTTATGAAAGTCATAATCGACAGGGTAGAGGGAGAGTATTATATTGGACGCACAGAATTTGATTCGCCAGAGGTTGATCCCGAGGTTTTGATAAGTACTGTTTCTCCGGACTTGGAGATTGGTCAGTTTTATAATGTTAAGATAGACAGTGCGGATGATTTTGACCTCTATGGAACTGTAGTAAAGTAAACGTATTTGATTGACAAACTTTATCTTGAGATATGAACAACAAGGAATTTATAGCAGAACTCTCTCGTCGTACTGGTTATAGCACAAAAGAGGCTACCACACTCATAACTGCTGTTGTCACAGAAATGTCTCATCAATTGGGTGAAGACAACCAAATTAGTTTGCAGGGGTTTGGAACATTTGAGGTCAAGAAGAAACTGGAGCACGTCGTTGTCAATCCTTCAACGCGACAGAGAATGCTTATACCGCCGAAAATGGAGATTAAGTTTAAACCAAGTAGCACCATTAAAGATAAGTTGAAATAAGCGCTATGGACGAAAAAATACTTTTTCAAGATCTTTCCAATGGTGTTTCTGCACGCAGTGGACTATCAAAAAAGGATAGTGATTCCTTTGTTCGTGAGTTCTTTCAGACTATAGAGCAGTTTCTGCAACAAGACAGAATTGTTAAGGTAAAAGGACTTGGTACTTTCAAGATTGTGGAGGTTAGCGGACGAGATAGTGTCAACGTGAATACAGGTGAACGAATTCATATTGAGGGGCACAGTAAGGTGACCTATACTCCAGACTCTACTATTCGTGATTACGTAAATCGTCCTTTTGCTGAATTTGAAACAATTATACTGAATGACGGGGTCGATTTAAGTGCGATGGAGTATATTGACACCACTGACAACACAGATGATGACACAAGTGACGGCGTTGAAGACGAGATTTTAGAAAATGTGGCAGACGTTCCTTCTATAGAAAGTAAAGAGGAAGGTGATTCTGACAGACGTTCTGTTGATATAGGCTCTTCTGAGATTGTGGAAGAAGATAAACAGCCTGTCGTTGCTGATGATGACGTGAATCCTACTGTTACTGAAGATGACACAAATCCTGTCGTTGTAGAAGATGGCGTGGATACAGTTGTCACAGAAGATGTTCCTACTGTTGAGGGAGCGTCAGATGATGAGTCTGAAGTTGCTGCTTCTGGCACATCAGATGAAGATGCAATGCCACAGGATGCTGTTACTGAAGAATCAGATGTAACAGTTGATTCTGCTCATACTGACAATGATATTGAGAATGAGAACTCTGTTGATGTAGAGAATGCCATAGAGGGTGATTCCAAAGTACATACAGACAATTCAGATACCACTGACACCCAGCAGCAGCGACTTCACCTTTCCAACCAAAATGTAAATACAGACAATTCAGATACCACTGACACCACTGATACCGCTGAAGAGACTAAAAGCGAAGTATCGTTGCCTGTTGACAGCAAGCAGGCAAACGCCACGTCAAGCGACACGTTTCATCTGTTAAAAAAGATGGCAGGTGCTATATTCTTGCTTTTCGTTGCGGGATTGAGTTATTACGCAGGTTCTCATCATTGGTTGTGCTCATCATGTGAGTATGCAGCCGCAATGAAAAATGACAGCGAAGATGTTTCTGAAAAGGAAACTTCTGTTGGAACTACTTCTGGCGTTAAAGTGTCTGCACAGTCAGAGACCGCTTCTCCTGCCTCATCGGTAAAGGACAGTGTACAGAACAATAGTCCGTTAGAACCATCACAAAACAAGATTGGTGAGGATGAAACAGCAGGTGGTGTGCCTTCAAAGGAAAAAGTTGAAACATCAAAGATTCAACAGAATAATGCTTTGCGTACGGTATCTGCAGGTCAGTCTAAGATAAAAGAACAGAACAGGAATGTTTCTGTGCAAAATACAAAGCCAGGCACTTCGCAAATGACAACGAAAAGTGCGTCGCAGAAAACTACGCAGGTCTCAACTCCGGCCACAAGGCAAACGACAGGTAAGAGCGAGTCTGTAAATACTCCTTCGTCCGATAGTGTTTCCTCAGACAATACCACGAAATTTCCTCAAGTAAGGGGGGCGAAGTATCAGATTGTTGGTGTGCGAGGAACACATGTCGTTGAGTCTGGTGAAGGCTTGTTCTCGATAGCAAGAAAGGAATTTGGCAGTATGGAGTATACCGAGTATATTATGAAATTAAATAATATAACTAATCCCGATCATATTGAGGTCGGTCAAGTACTGAAGATGCCCGAATTAGAGAAAAAGTAGTTTGACGCCATCGTATCATATATTAATTACAAGAGTCTGGAAAACCAGACTCTTTTTTTATAGTATTAGTACAGTGCTCGCATTTTTTGTTCGCTTAAATTGAGATGCAAATGTTTAAATACTCTTAAATGTATTTTAAGTTTATTTAAAAGCGCGTTGTTAGATTGTTTGTTTTTTGGTCGAGATAAATAAAATCAGTATATTTGCAGAATGAATGAACAATTGCGTTAACAATTTGTAAACGGAGTGTTGCATCCGTCATATTTAAGACTTGAAATAAATAAAATATTAAATAATTATGGCAGAATCTATTGATATTCGTGAATTGAATGAGCGAATAGAAAGACAAAGTGCGTTTGTTACTAACTTGGTAACAGGAATGAATCAGGTCATCGTTGGTCAGAAGCATTTGGTGGAATCATTAATCATTGGTTTGCTAAGTGATGGTCATGTGTTGTTGGAGGGTGTTCCTGGACTTGCCAAGACTCTTGCAATCAAAACATTGAGCCAGTTAGTTGATGCACAGTTTAGTAGAATACAGTTTACTCCAGATTTGCTTCCTGCCGATGTCATTGGTACAATGATTTACAGCCAGAAGGACGAGAAGTTCATTGTTGAACAAGGACCGGTCTTTGCAAACTTTGTATTGGCGGATGAAATTAACCGTGCACCAGCCAAAGTGCAAAGTGCACTTCTCGAAGCCATGCAGGAGCGTCAGGTGACAATCGGTAAGAGTACTTATCAACTTTCTAATCCTTTCCTTGTACTTGCAACCCAGAATCCCGTCGAGCAGGAGGGTACATATCCATTGCCAGAAGCCCAGGTTGACCGTTTTATGCTCAAGGTTGTTATCGATTATCCTAAGTTGGAGGATGAGAAGCGTATTATCCGCTGTAATATCAATGGCGATATTAAGAAGGAGGTTCGTCCAATTCTTTCAACAAAGGATATTGTTGAAGCTCGTGAGGTTGTTAAGCAGGTATATCTTGATGAGAAGATTGAGCAGTACATTGTAGACATTGTATTTTCAACTCGTTATCCCGAGAAGTATGGCTTGAAGGAAATAAAGAACTACATTGAGTTCGGTTGCTCTCCACGTGCAAGTATCAACTTGGCTCTCGCTGCTCGTGCATATGCATTTATCAAGCGTCGTGGCTATGTCATTCCAGAGGATATTCGTGCCGTAGCATACGATGTAATGCGTCATCGTATTGGTCTTAGTTATGAAGCGGAAGCAAACAATGTTACTTCCGAGGATATTATCAGTCAGATTATCAACAAGGTTGAGGTGCCCTAATATGTATCTTGATAGGTGTTGATATACCATCCATTAATATACTAACTTGCGAAATTATATAATTTGCAGAGTTTTTTATAATTGTAATTACTAATAGTGGAAACTTCTGATATATTAAAACGCGTAAGACAGATAGAGATTAAAACTCGAGGACTGTCAAATAACATCTTTGCCGGAGAGTATCATTCCGCATTCAAAGGACGTGGAATGGCTTTTAGTGAAGTGCGCGAGTATCAGTACGGCGACGACATACGTGATATAGAGTGGAACGTGACGGCTCGTTTCAACAAGCCATACATCAAGGTTTTTGAAGAAGAGCGAGAACTGACAGTAATGCTTCTTGTTGACGTAAGTGGAAGTTTGAATTTTGGAACGTCTGTTCAAATGAAACGTGATATGGTGACCGAGATTGCCGCTACATTGGCATTCAGCGCCATTCAGAACAACGATAAGATTGGAGTCATCTTCTTCAGTGACAAGATTGAGAAGTTCATACCACCCAAGAAGGGACGAAAACATATATTGTTTATCATCCGTGAACTTCTTGATTTCAAACCAGAAAGTCAGAAGACAGATATCGGATACGCAGTAGAATACCTCTCCCAGGTTATAAAGCGTCGATGTACCGCTTTCGTGTTGAGCGATTTCATGTGTAGCAAGGACTTCCGCACTCCATTGACCGTGGCAAACAGAAAACACGATGTTGTAGCAATACAGGTTTATGACCGTAGAATAGAGGAACTCCCTAATGTCGGTCTGATAAAGGTTCGTGATGCTGAAAGCGGTTTTGAAAGGTATTTAGATACAAGTAGTCGCGAAGTTCGCAATGCTCAGGCCGCATGGTGGCGTGAACGTCAGAATACGTTGCGTGACACTCTGACCCGAAGCAATGTTGACTCTGTCAGTGTTCGTACGGACCAGGACTATGTTGTTGCCTTACGTAGTTTGTTTGCTCAGCGAGGCTGAATCCTTACTCTCTTGATTCTAAGATGCACAAATAAGAATAATTTGTTAGGTGAATGAAATTTTATAATAGATTCATTTATATATTGTTGTTTGCTCTGTTGCCTGCTTCGGCTGTGGCACAGGTGACGGTTGATATAAGGATTGATTCGCTCCAAATGTTTATTGGACAGCAAACCGGACTAACATTGGACGTGACATGCAACAGCAATCAACATCCTGTCTTGCCAGCATTGAGCGAGCGTTCTCAGTTGGTGCCCGGAGTGGAGGTCGTAAAAGTGTACGACCCCGACACGCAGATGCTTAACGATAACAAGCGGATGCTGTTGACCCAACGTTATATAATAACCTCGTTTGATTCTGCATTGTATTATCTGCCACCTCTGGAAGTTATTGTTGATACAACGCATTATAAATCCAAGTCGTTGGCTCTACAGGTTTATACGGTTCCTGTAGACACAATACATCTTGAAGAATATTTTGGTACAAAGGGAATAGAGGACGCCCCATTCTCGTGGGATGACTGGAAGAGTATTGTATATGGTTCTCTTCTTATTATAGTTCTGCTGATTATCACTTTCGCTATGCTTGTTTGGCTCAAACAAGGCAATCCAATCATTCGTATTATTCGTCATAAAGTCAAGTTGCCTCCCCATCAGGTGGCTATGAGTGAGATAGAGCGTATAAAGGAGGAAAAGACCTGGGCGTCCGATGATAGTAAGGAATACTATACTCAGTTGACAGATACTCTTAGAACATACATCCAGGATCGTTACGGATTCCGTGCTATGGACATGACATCTGGCGAAATTATCGAGAGACTGACTGCTGAGAATAACGAGGAGGCTCTTGATGAACTTCGCAAGTTGTTTCAAACGGCTGATTTGGTTAAGTTTGCCAAGTTTACAACTCTCATTAATGAGAATGATGCAAACTTGGTAACTGCAATTGACTACATTAACCAAACCAAGTTGGAGGTTGATCCAAATGCAAAGGCAGAAGAACCAGAGTATACTCCAGAAGAGATGCGTAGCCTAGGTATGAAGTGGACACTAAGAATACTGATAGGTATCTCTACTATTTCTGTCGTTGGAATTGTTGTTCTTATTGTTATGCGTCTCATTGACCTTCTAAGTTGAATTGATTAATGTATATTTTAAGAGCAGTTACATATTGAGCGTTGTAGATTCTGAATAAATAGAAACTTCATTATGAGTTTTGCAAATCCATTATATTTTTTATTACTATTACTCGTTATACCTTATATCATATGGTATATAGTAATGCATCGCCGTATTGATCCTGTAATGCAGGTCAGTAGCGTTGAAGCATTCCGATATAAGCATCACACATGGAAGGAATACCTTGTGCATGGACCTTTTCTTTTGCGTATCATTTGCTTTGTTGCTGCCGTATGTGCGCTGGCACGTCCTCAAAGTACTGACGAATGGAGCGAGAAAAACATAGAGGGTATTGACATCATGCTCTGTATGGATGTCAGCACCAGTATGTTGGCAGAGGACCTGAAGCCTAATCGTATTGAGGCTGCCAAGGAAGTGGCTGTTGAATTTATAAACGGACGTCCGAATGATAATATTGGTTTGACAATTTTTGCAGGCGAATCGTACACTCAGTGTCCTATGACAACCGATCATGCCGTATTGCTAAACCTTCTTGACAAGATGGAATGCGATATGGCAGAGACTGGCCTTATCAGCGATGGCACTGCCATTGGTATGGGCATTGCAAATTCCGTTAGTCGCCTAAAGGACAGCAAGGCAAAAAGCAAAGTTGTTATCATGCTTACCGATGGTTCAAACAACCGAGGCGAAATTTCACCTTTTACGGCTGCTGATATTGCAAAGAAATATAATGTGCGAGTCTACACCATTGGTGTCGGAACGAATGGCACTGCTCGCTATCCGATGAAGGTGGGAGGTTATACACAGTATTTCAATATGCCTGTCGAGATAGATACAAAGACACTTAAGACAATAGCACGTACTACGGACGGCGTTTTCTACCGCGCCACCAACAACGAGAGTCTTCATGAGGTATATAAGGAGATTGATAAGTTGGAAAAGACCAAGATGTTGGTAAATAAATACAATACCCATAGCGAGGAGTTTTTCGTTTATTTGCTGATTGCTGTGTTGGCGTTGCTTGCAGAATTATTCTTGCGTTCAACTGTCCTTAACAAACTTCCGTAATATATATATATGTACAATCAGGTATAAAATATCTTATATCAATGTTTAGATTCGCAAATCCTATATATCTATATTTACTCGGTGTGTTGGTGCTTTTTGCATTACTTCACTATTTTGCTTTGTTTAATCGACGTAAAAAGATTGTCAAGTATGGTGATCCTGAGTTAGTAAAGCAACTCTTTCATGATGTATCGCTATTGCGCCCGGAACTGAAATTCTGGCTGTGCCAGTGTGCGCTGGCAATGTTTATACTTGCCCTTGCACGTCCTCAGAATGGAACAAAACAATCCGAGCACGAGCGCTATGGAATAGAGGCAATGGTTGCTCTCGACGTTAGTAACTCAATGATGGCGCAGGATGTTCATCCATCTCGTTTGAATAAGTCAAAGCGCTTGGCTGCCAATATGATTAACGAGATGACCAACGATCAGATTGGTTTGGTGATCTTTGCTGGCGAGGCATTCATTCAGTTGCCAATCACCAGCGACTTTGTTAGTGCCAAGATGTTCCTTGACCAGATTGGTCCAGAGATGGTAACATTGCAAGGCACGGATATAGCAAGGGCGATAGACCTTTGCCAGCGTAGTTTTACAAAACGTGATGATGTTAATCGTGCCATATTTATTATTACAGATGGCGAGGACAATGAAGGAGGAGCGATAGAAGCGGCAAAGCAGGCTGCGGAGTCTGGCATCCACGTTTTTGTTCTTGGAGTCGGAAGTCCTAACGGTGCGCATATTCCAGTCAGTGGCAGTACTCAGTATATGCTAGACAATGAAGGCAATTATGTTAAGAGTTGCTTGAACGAGCAAATGTGTATGGAAATAGCCAAGGCAGGCAAGGGAACTTATATATATGTTGACAACAGTAGTTCTGCACAGGAGGCCTTAAATAAGGAAATAGACAAGTTGGCAAAGACAAAACTTGCTGCTGTCTCTTATAGTGAATACAATGAGAAGTTCCAGTTATTCCTTATTATTGGCTTGATTCTTCTCGTTCTTGACGTATGCATTCTTGCACGCGAGAATCATATGTTCAAGCGAATTACTATCTTTAAGGATAAATAGTGATAGATACAATATGAAACAGATATACTTTCTTTTATGCATTTTGGCACTGTTGACATCGTGTCATACCAACAGCGAACGCGATTATATACGACGTGGTAATCGCTACTACAGACAGGCTCAGAATGATACAACTTCATTGGATAATGCCGTTACAGAGTATCAGAAGGCGTTGTCTGTCGATTCAACCTGTGCACGTGCCCATTACAACAAGGGAGATGCGTTGATACTGCAAGGAAAGGACAGTGTTGCGCTCGAAGAGTTCAAGTTGGCAAAACAGAATGAGCAGAATCCCCTTCGCATCTCACATATCTGTCATAATATGGGTGTACTTCTTCAAGGTGACAAGCAGTTTGCCCAGGCAATCGAATGCTACAAGGAGGCACTCCGCAACAATCCGTCTGATGACGAGTCACGCTATAATCTTGCCCTATGCCAGTATCAGTTGAAAAATGACGAGAACAATCAGGATGGTAACGGTCAGGATAATCAGCAGAATCAGGATGACCAGAATCAAGATCAGAACGACAACAAGAACAAACAGCAGGACCAGAATGGCAATCAGAACAAAGACGAGCAGCAGCAGAGTGACAAGGGTGACAAGTCGGATGAACAGAAACAGAATGAGGATGCTCAGCAAGACCAGCAGAAGCAAAAGCCAAATGAAATAAGCAAGGATGCTGCTGAACAGATGCTGAATGCAGCTATGCAGAACGAGAGAAGAACTCAGGAGCGTATAAATAAATATAACCAGAGTCTTGAGGACAGGAAGTCGAACTCACAGAATCGACGAATCATTAAGAATTGGTAAACTTTCAGCCAGTTAATATCTGAACATATATCTTATGACGATGTACAAAAAAATATACTCAGTCTTGTTGTGTGCTCTTTTATCGTTACCGGTATTGGCACAGAAGATGACATTAAAGGCACCTTCTCAGGCAGAGGTGGGCCAGCGAATAAGGGTTTCGTATGTGCTCAATACTACAGAGTTTGACCGTATCCAACTGGACGGCGAGTTTACTGGATTTGATGTCTTGTTTGGTCCGAGTGTCAGTACCAGTAGCAGTATAAGTATAAGGAACGGCAAGACCTCTCAGAGTTCAAGCACGACATTTTCTTATACTTTGAGTCCAAACCAGGCTGGTACCTTCACGCTGCCATCAGCATACGTTAATTCTGGTGGACAGAAGGTGCGCAGTAACTCTGCCAAGATAGAAGTTCTCCCTTCCAGCGGTAACTCTTCTTCCAATAGTCAGCAAGGCGGAGGCGGTCAGGGAGGTTACGGTCAGCAAGGTGGCGGTTCGGGTGGCTACAATCGCATGCACACCCCAAGTTCTGCTGAGAAGATAGGTCCAAAGGATTTGTATTTCACCGTAACGGCAAGTAAGAAGCATGTTTTCGAACAGGAGGCAATCCTCCTGACTTACAAGTTGTATTCTCTTGTTACTGTCGAGCAGTTGGCAGGTGAGATGCCTCAACTGGACGGCTTTCATACACAAGAGATTGAACTTCCTCAGCAACGCTCCTTCCACATGGAACGTGTTGGTGACAAGAATTACGGAACCGTCGTTTGGCGTCAGTATGTGGTCTTTCCTCAGAAATCAGGAAAACTTCATATTCCTGCCATCGACTACGAGGCTGACGTGGTAACACAGGACAGAAGTGCAGATCCATTTGATGTTTTCTTTGGCGGTGGAACCATTACGCAGAGAGTCAAGAAGATAGTAAAGGCTCCTGCAGTAGAGATTCAAGTAGATCCACTACCTGCCAAGCCTGCGAATTTCTGTGGTGCGGTAGGTCACAACTTCTCCATCACCGGCAAACTCATACCTGAACAGATTGATGCCAACGATGCAACTACACTTGTTCTTACGGTCAACGGTACAGGTAATATGAAACTTATCAATGCTCCTGTAGTTAACTGGCCAAAGGATTTTGAGCAATATGACCCTAAGCAGACGGAAAGTTTGAAATTGACAACATCGGGCACCAGTGGCAAGGTGTCGTGGGAGTGTGTAGCAGTTCCACATCATGGTGGCAAATATGAGATTCCTGCTGTAGAGTTCTGTTATTTTGATACAGAAAGCAAATCTTACAAGACAGTCAGTACCAGCAACTTTAATCTGGTAGTTGCCAAGGGCATCGATGCACCATCAAAGGTAGTAAAGCAGGAGGAACTACAACAGTTGGGTAACGATATTCGTTATATCAAACAGGGCGATGCTAAGATTACAGAGCCTGGTGAGGATGCTTGGGGAAGCATGACACATATTTTGAGTTATCTGTTACTTTTGATAATATTCTTTGTGATTCTCGTTGTTTTCCGTCGTCAAGCAAAAGCCAATTCCGACATCAGCCGTCAGCGTGGTCGCAAGGCTGGCAAGGGAGCAACTAAACGATTGAAAGTTGCTTCCAAACTGATGAAATCTGGTAACTCGGCAGAATTCTATGACGAGGTGATGCGCGCTCTTTGGGGATACCTGGCAGACAAGTTGAATCTTCCTCTTGCAGATTTGAACAAAGACAATGTTAGCGAGATGTTGCAGGGCAGGGGAGTTGACGAAGATGTTACCAGCAAGTTTATGAGTGTGCTGGGCGAGTGTGAGTTTGCAAGATTTGCACCAGGTGATCCTGCGACAAATATGGAACATCTCTTTAACAGTGCTATAGAGGTCATAAACCAATTAGATGAAACTATAAAGAAATGAAAACACGTTTAGTTTACATATTATCTTTCTTGTTGTTCTCGTTTGATGCATATTCACAGACGGACAGCATAACATCCAATGTGCAAGATTCTGCTGTAGTCCAGTCGGATAAGCAGGACAAGACTGTAAAGAGTTCCAGTTCGGCTGCTACGCATGACAATGCAGTTTCTGCGGAGAATCTAAAAAACAAGGCCGACAAACTTTACTCATCAGAGAAGTATGCAGAAGCAATTGATGTGTACAAGCAACTGACAGTGAAGGGGGAGAGTTCCGATATCTATTATAACCTCGGCAACTGCTATTATAGATTAGACGATATCGCAAACTCTATTCTCTGGTACGAGCGTGCTCTGCTTCTTAGTCCGGGCGACAGCGACATTCGTTTCAATCTTCAGTTGGCACGTACCAAGACGATAGACAAGATTGTGCCGGAGGAGGAGATCTTCTTCTCGCGCTGGTATCATTCTTTATTAAATATGATGAGTGTTACAGCATGGGTGTGGGTAGGCATTGTATGTTTTGCCCTTGCACTGGCAGGTTTTCTCCTGTTCTTCCTCTCGCCCAATATTGTGGTCAGGAAGTCAGGTTTCTACGGTGCCATATTGCTTTGCTTCCTTACAGTATTTAGCAATGTGTTTGCATATCAGCAGAAAACACGAAAGGAAAATCGAGATACAGCCATTGTAATGCAGAACTCTGTTGTTGTCAAGAGCACTCCTGCCGATGCAGGAACAGACTTGTTCCTGTTGCATTCGGGAACTTTCCTTGAAATCATTGATATGACAATGAAAGATTGGTGCCAGATAAGACTCTCCGATGGCAAGGAAGGTTGGGTACCCACTTCATCGATAGAGAAAATATAATACCTTATTTATAATATATAGAAAGAGAGATGTTAGACGCATTATTGCATTTTGACCAGCAACTTCTGCTTGCTTTGAATGGTAGTGATTCTGTCTTTTGGGATGGATTCTGGATGACTATCACCAAGACAGGAACATGGGTGGTTTATTTCTTGTCATTGTTTGTTGTCTTGATGCGAAACACAAACATACGTCAACTTGCTCTCATTGTGTGTATTATAGTCCTTGCCATCGTCCTTGCCGATCAGGGGGCAAGCAGCGTGTTTAAACCAATGTTCCATAGGCTGCGACCTTCGCACGACCCTGTTCTGGCGGACTTGGTTCATGTTGTTAATGATTACAGAGGTGGAACCTATGGTTTCATTTCATCCCATGCAGCCAATACTTTTGCCCTGTTTACCCTTATCAGCCTGATAATGCGCTATGGCTGGGTCACCTTCACCATGTTCCTTTATGCTATGTTCACATCCTATTCACGCATTTACCTTGGCGTGCATTATCCTGGTGACATCTTATGCGGAGCAATATGGGGTGTTTTGTGTGGTGCGTTGTCATATGCATTGTATATGTATATCTTTTCCAGAATGTCCGACCAGCAAAAATATTACAGTAGTACGTATACGCAGAGCGGAATACTAAAGGATGACACCCATCTTATTCCACTGGTGTTCTACGGTACGTTGATAGTAGCATTATTCGTGGCTCTCATTTACTCGTTGAATAATTGATAGAGAATAATTTATTATTCGTATTCACGAATGAATAATTTTTTGTAACTTTGCCAATAATTTATAAAACATCAAGATAAAATGTACAGAACAAAAACAAACGGTGAATTGCGTTTGAGCGATGCTGGTACAACAGTCACTTTGGCTGGTTGGGTGCAGCGTACTCGTAAGTTTGGTGGCATGACCTTTGTTGATCTTCGCGATCGCTATGGTATTACCCAGCTTGTATTCAACGAGGAGCATGACGCGTCACTATGCGAACAGGCTAATAAGCTTGGTCGTGAATGGGTCATTCAGGTAATAGGCGAGGTCAGTGAGCGCAGTAACAAGAATCCTAACATTCCGACTGGAGACATCGAGATTCTCGTAAAGACTCTAAACATACTTAATGAGAGCATTACACCTCCATTTACAATTGAGGACAACAGTGATGGTGGCGATGACATACGTATGAAGTATCGTTATCTGGATATTCGCCGCTCATGTGTACGTCAGAATCTTGAATTACGTCATAAGTTTGCGTTCGAGGTTCGTCGTTATCTTGACGAGCAGGGATTCCTTGAGATAGAAACACCAATTCTTGTCAATTCAACTCCTGAGGGTGCTCGCGACTTTGTCGTTCCAAGTCGTATGAATCCAGGTCAGTTCTATGCCCTTCCTCAGAGTCCACAGACTCTCAAGCAGTTACTTATGGTTGCTGGAATGGACAGATATTTCCAGATTGTCAAGTGTTTCCGCGACGAGGATTTACGTGCCGACCGTCAGCCAGAGTTTACGCAGATTGATTGTGAGATGTCGTATGTTGAGCAGGAAGATATCCTTCAGATGTTCGAGGGCATGAGCCGTCACCTCTTCAAGGCTATCAAGGGAATCGATATTCCTGCACTGCCACGCATGACATGGGCTGATGCTATGAAGAACTATGGTTCTGACAAGCCAGATACACGTTTCGGCATGACATTTGTTGAGTTGAAGAACAATCAGCCAGACAATGCTTCGCGCGAGATTGTTGAAAGCATCTTCCCGGCTGGTTTCACGGTGTTCGATGAAGCAGCATACATTGGTGCCATCTGCTGCGAGGGTCAGGCTGTTTATACCCGCAAACAGATTGACCAGTTGACAGACTTTGTAAAGCGTCCTCAGATTGGTGCCAAGGGTCTTGTCTATGCACGTGTTCAGGAAGACGGTTCTGTCAAGAGCAGTGTGGACAAGTTTTACACCCCCGAGACTCTTGAGGTTCTGAAGAACAAGATGAATGCCAAGGCAGGCGACTTGATTCTTATTTTGAGTGGCTCTGATGCCATGAAGGTGCGTAAGCAACTATGCGAGTTGCGTCTTGAGATGGGTTCTCGCATGGGTCTCCGTGACAAGAGCAAGTACTCTTGTCTGTGGGTTATTGACTTCCCAATGTATGAGTGGAGTGATGAGGAGCAGCGCCTGATGGCAATGCATCATCCTTTCACATCTCCAAAGCCAGAGGATATTCCATTGCTCGACACCGATCCTGCAAGCGTTCGTGCAAATGCCTACGATATGGTTGTCAATGGTGTTGAAGTTGGTGGTGGTAGTATTCGTATTCACGACGCCAAACTACAGCAGAAGATTTTTGAGATTCTTGGTTTCACACCAGAGCAGGCACAGCAGAAGTTTGGCTTCCTGATGAATGCGTTCAAGTATGGAGCACCACCTCACGGAGGTTTGGCTTACGGTCTCGACCGTTTCGTCAGCCTGTTTGCAGAACTCGACAGTATTCGCGACTGTATTGCATTCCCAAAGAACAACAGCGGCCGCGACGTTATGCTCGATGCGCCAGGTTTCATCGACCAAAGTCAACTTGACGAACTTTGTCTGCAGGTTGCACTGCCAGCAGAAGAGAAATAAAAAAAAAGAAAAACGCCTTGCAGTTCAGCAAGGTGTTTTTCTTTTCTTGGTATTCCTTATGTTTGTTTGTTATTCTTTTTGTTGCTTTTTTGCCCCAAAATTCCTGTGTTCTTGTATTCACGTGTCCTTGGCGGTGCTAAAATTTTCTGATTAGTCCGTGGCGATAAGCGTAGAGAAGTTCCTCGAGTTCCTTTATCTGCTCCATCAACTGGTGTCCCTTGTCGGTATCTCTCACCATCATTCGTTTGCCTGTCATTTCGACAATCTGCTTGCTCGACTTGATGTCGGTTCCTTGCTTTATTGCCTCCTTGGTGTTCTTGAATGGCTCGTGCTGAATGAGTTCAAAGCCTCGGCTGTGGAACACAAGCGTGTAACCTGCTATGCCGGTTGTGTGGTGATATGCTTCTGCAAAACCTCCATCGATGACCATCAGTCTTCCGTCAGCCTTTATGGGATTTTCTCCGTCTGATACGTGAACTGGTACGTGTCCGTTGATGATGTGCCGATGTTCCCCGCCGACCTCAAATGCGTCAAGTATCTTGTCGCAAATGGATGCGTTGTCTCTCAATAGGTAGTATGCACCCTTTTCCTCTACATGTGTTGACTTGTCTGCTATAAAATACCGTTCGAAGGTTGTCATTTTCGATTTGTCGAACAATGGCGAGTTGGTGCCACACCATAAGTACCAGAAATAGTCCTTTGCAAACTGTCTTTTCAATTTTGGTGTGTCAGTGTTGAAGGCAGAGCGTACTATCATGCCGATCTTGTGCATTAATTGTCTGCCAGAGTACTTCTTGCCCATAAGGTCAACCTCGCGCAGTGTTCCGTCCATATTCATCGGAACAGAGGCGTGGAATAGCAGGTTGCTGTTGCATATGGCATACATACATCCATGTTGAAGAATGCATTTGATATGCTTCTGTAATTTTGCGCTGATTCTGAATGAGTGATGAAGTTGCTCAATCAGTTTCTGTTCTTCCTCCGTCAACTCGTATGGTGCTGAAGGATTGATTGTTGGGAAGTTTGTGTCAAGCAAAGGATGAACAGTTCCTGCGATAGTAATCGTGTTGTTGGCAAAGTCGACAAGGTTCAGTATCTTGCGATCTTTCATCTCCCATTCCGGTCTTTGGTCGATGAGTATTCCTTCCAACTTGAACTGTATGATGCTGATTGCCTTGTGCATCTGGGCAATAAGGTGTATCTGCTTTTTGCTTATAGAACTCTCTTTGTCTTCAATCTTTGGCATGAAGAGAGTGCAAGGGTCGTTCTTGTATGTCTCCATTGCGAAGGTGGCGAGTGGCAGAAGGTTTATGCCATATCCATCCTCGAGCGTTGCCATGTTGGCAAATCTCAGCGACAGTCTCAGTACGTTTGCTATACAGGCGTCATTTCCGATAGCAGCACCCATCCATAGGGCATCATGGTTGCCCCACTGGAAGTCGAAATTGTGGTAGTCGAGCAGTCGGTCCATGATGATGTGCGCACCTGGACCTCGGTCGAATACGTCGCCCAGAATGTGCAGTTGCTCTACCGACAACTGTTGTATCACGTAGCAGATGGCTATGATGAACGAGTCGCTCTGTCCGGTAGACATGATGCTCTCCAGAATGGAATCCCAATATGCCTGTTTGTTGTAGTCGGTGGGACTCTCGTGCAGGAGTTCCTCAATGATGTATGCGTATTCCTTCGGCAAAGCCTTTCTTACCTTGCTTCGTGTATATTTCGCACTGACTGACTGACATACGGGAATCAGCCGTTTGAGGGTGGTAGAGTAGAAGTTCTCCATGTTTTCCTCCTCCGACTTTATAATCTCGAGTTTCTTTTCTGGATAGTAAATCAGAGTGCACAACTCTCTGATTTCGTCAGTAGATAGTTTATCGGCATACAGTTCGTTGACCTTTCTCTTGATGTTTCCCGATGCATTTCTTAGAATGTGCAGAAAAGCTTCGTGTTCTCCGTGTATGTCTGCCATAAAGTGTTCGGTTCCTTTAGGCAGATTAAGTATTGCTTTTAGGTTGATGATTTCTGTACTTGCAGATTCCGGTGTGGGAAATGTCTGCGAGAGGAGTTGCAGCACTCTCATGTCGGCATTGACTTGTTCCTCTGTTATCTTCATCGTCGTGTTGATTGTGTAGTGTCCTATTTTTCGTATTAGTCTTACAAAATTACTCTTTTTCTTTATTTGTACCAAAACATCTTGCTGTTTTTACCGATTTATATTTTAATATTTTTGGAAATTATGTAAATTTGCATCCGTTTTTAAGGTGATATATAATTTCGAATTATTTTAATCTATTTATAAATGATGAATTTGAAGAAGATGGTTTGCGCTCTGGCAATGTGCATGGTATGCGCAAACGGTATGGCTCAGGACGAGCAACTGATAAAGTACGGCGATTTCGAGAAGTGGATTACTCGCAACTTGAAGGAGAGTGCGATTATGGGCGGTCAGAAGAAAACCCTCATGGAAGTCGGTCCGACAAGTACGATAGAAGGAAATGTTGCCTACACCAATCAGGGTGGTTCACCTTGGGCAACTAGTAATGTTTATGCAAAGGTTTGCGGTATCGTGAAGACCAACACCAGTGTTTTCAAAGCAAGCCACAACGGTGGTTCGTGCGCAAAACTTACCACCCACATCGAGAAGTGCAAGGCACTCGGCATCGTCAACATCACAGTTCTTGCAGCCGGTTCGCTCTATACGGGCAAGATGATTGAGCCAATCACCAGTTCAAGCAATCCTATGAGCAAGATGTCTATGGGAATTCCTTTCACCAAGCGTCCAAAAGCATTGATGTTCGACTACAAGGCAGAACCAACGGGTGAGCCAAACCGTATACGCGAAACAGGTTTCAGTCGTACCAAGACAATTGCCGGAAAGGACTATCCTGATGCAATCTGTATTCTCCAGAAGCGTTGGGAGGATTCCGAAGGAAATATTCATGCACTTCGTGTAGGTACCATGGCTTACCGTTTTACGCAGACAACCGACTGGAAGGAGAAGCAGTCTTTCCCAATCCATTATGGCGACATAACCGGCGAGCCTTTCTACAAGTCGTACATGGGTCTCATAACCGGCGACAACGTATACTATGCCCTCAACAGCAAGGGTAAGAACGTGAAGATTATCGAGGAAGGTTGGGCTGATGCAGACACTGAACCGACTCATGTTGTTGTGAAGTTCGATTCGAGTCACGGCGGTGCTTACATAGGTAGTCCTGGCAACACATTGTACATTGATAATGTTAAGTTCGTGTATTAATTCTGATTATTTTATTTTATAAGGTATATAAGTGAATACACCAGTGTATATATTGGAAGAGAGGTTGCTGCGTCGCAACCTTTCTTTGGTTAAGAGTGTGGCAGAACAGAGTGGGGCGGAGATTATTCTTGCATTCAAGGCGTTTGCGCTTTGGAAGACTTTTCCCATCTTCCGCGAGTATATCAGTCATACAACGGCCAGTTCCCTCTACGAGGCGCGCCTTGCATTCGAAGAGTTCGGTTCGCCTGCTCATACTTATTCTCCGGCATATACGGAGAAGGAGTTTCCTGCTATTCTTTCATGTAGCAGTCACGTAACTTTCAATTCGCTGAGCCAGTTCGAGCGTTTTAAGGGAATGGCGTCAGAGTACAATGTTGCCAATCCTACCAAGATGGTAAGCATGGGACTGCGCATCAATCCCGAACATAGTGCTATTGAAACAGCCCTGTACGATCCGTGTGCTCCGGGCAGCCGATTCGGTGTGTTGTCGTGCGACCTTCCTGATGTTTTGCCTTCCGAGATTGAAGGTTTCCATTGTCATTGCCATTGCGAGAGCAGTGCTCAGGATCTTGTTGATACACTTGTCTATGTTGAAGAGAAGTTCGGCAGGTGGTTACCAAGCCTGAAATGGCTTAATCTTGGCGGTGGTCATCTCATGACACGTCAAGGCTATGAAGTGAAAAAACTGATAGGCGCCATCAGGTCACTGCGCGAGCGTCATCAAAATCTTAAGATAATTCTCGAGCCAGGAAGTGCGTTTGCATGGCAGACTGGTGCTCTTGCTGCAAGTGTCGTAGATATAGTTGCCAATCACGGCATCAAGACTGCCATTCTCGATGTCAGTTTCACATGCCATATGCCCGATTGTCTGGAGATGCCATACTGGCCAAAAGTTCGTGGAGCCGAAACCATAGAGGATGAGGATGCTCCGAAGGAACCGTTTGTCTATCGTTTGGGAGGTAACAGCTGTCTTAGTGGCGACTATATGCGCTCGTGGCGTTTTGACCACGAACTACAGATAGGCGAGGTCATATATCTTGAAGACATGATTCACTATACAACGGTAAAGACGACAATGTTCAATGGCATCAATCATCCCAGCATTGCTATTGAACGTCTTGATGGAAAACTTGAAATTCTACGCTCTTATACGTACGAGGATTATAGAGACAGGATGGATTGATAAAAAGTGCGTATTTTTTTTGCTTTTTGTTTGTACAATCGAAAAAAATGCTGTACCTTTGCACTCGCAATTGAGAAATATTGCAAAGTTCTTTGAATTATTTGACTGGAATGATAAGTAGGTATGATGTGTTGTTTTAATCGATACATCGTAATAATTGCGGAAATAGCTCAGTTGGTAGAGCACAACCTTGCCAAGGTTGGGGTCGCGAGTTCGAGTCTCGTTTTCCGCTCTTAAAAGCCCAAGTGGCGGAATTGGTAGACGCGCACGTTTCAGGTGCGTGTGTCGCAAGACGTGCAGGTTCGAGTCCTGTCTTGGGCACTAAGCTTATCAGGCATTATGTCGGCGAGGTGGCGGAATTGGTAGACGCGCTACTTTGAGGTGGTAGTGACAATTGTGTCGTGTGGGTTCGAGTCCCATCCTCGTCACTTTCCAGTTGAATAAAACAAGATTAAACAGATGATCACGCTTTTTGTGTGGTCATCTTTTTTTTGGTCTTCATTCTACATTGTTTTCTTATCCTGTTGTGAAATCTGTTTACAAGTACAGTGTTGTTTGTAGGGCACGGAAATGTTTCGTTGGATTGTTGTGCAGGAATAGACAGGTGACTCAGCGTGAAATGCATAGTTTCCGTAGCGGAAAATCTTTTTTTCCGCAGCAGAAAAATCTTTTTTCCGCTACGGAAAATTTTTTTTTCTGCTGCGAAAAAAAAAGAAAAATGGTGTAGAATATTTCTTTTTGTGCTAACTGCTTGAGAAACAGGACTGAAAGAGAAATATTAGAATTCAGGTTTTAGCGTTTACATTCTTCATTCGTCATTTCTTATAACATTGAATGAAGGGTGGGAGAGAAGCCTTGCGCTTGTTTAAAATTAGTTTACATTTATTTGATTTTTGTATAAACGATGTACAGCGTAATGACGGAAGGCTGGGTTGTCCTGATGTTTGTGCTTACTCCAAGACAATGGGGATGAGGGTATAAAATAAAAGAAGGTTGTCTCCCGACAACCTAACTTCGTTAACCTTAAATCTAATACCATGAAAAACACGATGCAAATTTATCTCTTTTTACTTTATCTGCAAGCAATATATTGGAATTTTCTTATAATTTATTACTTTTATTGATATAAATCAATTTATTTATAATTAGTGAGGGGGTTATTGATGGCTATTTCTTTTGAAAGATTAGTGTATGTGGTAGTTTTACCAATTTCTTGTTGACTACCTTTTTTATTACTACGCCACCTTTTAGTTCCATCTTGAATGTGCTGTCGGTCAAAGCCACCAATTCGCATTCCTGCGTGTCCGAGCCAAGGTCGTTGGACAGGCGGATGCTGGCTTCCTTGTCGTTCTTGATTTTGAAACTGGTTATCATCCATGTTCCGTACACGCTGCCGTTCTTTCCACTCAGATAGCCATTCATCGGGCCGAACATGTCCATTCCAGGAACGTCGATGCTTTCTTCGTAAAGGTCCATCTGCAGAGTGCCCTTAACTTCCTCACACGTTAACTTGCATTTCCACGGAGTTTGAGCAAATGCACTGTTGACAGCAAGCATACATATAATCGTGGTTAAAAGTTTCATTTTCATTGATTAGTTCGTTAAAAAGTAGTCTTGTTTTAAATCACCACAAAGATACTTGATTTTAATCAATAAATGTCTTATATATGGAAAAAAATAATATAATTTAGATTTTATGTATACAATTATATGTAACTTTGTGCAACTTTTTAAGGTATATTGATAATTAAGATTGATAATTGATGAAAAATGAACAGTTGATGCCCGACTTTATTTTTGAGTCAAGTTGGGAAGTTTGTAATAAGGTAGGCGGTATTTACACCGTTCTTTCTACTCGAGCAAAAACACTTCAGGATGTACTTACAGATAAGGTAGTCTTCATTGGTCCAGACTTCTGGATTAGCAAGGAAAATTCACTTTTCATCGAGGATAAAAAACTGTTCAAGGAATGGATAAAGGAAGCAGAGTCGCAGGAACTGCACGTTAGGGTTGGTCGCTGGAATATCCCAGGTCGCCCCATCGTAATCCTTGTAGATTTCACACCATACTTTGCAGTTAAGAATGATATATACGCCAAGATGTACACAAAGTTCCATGTGGATTCATTGCATGCTTATGGCGATTACGACGAAGCTTCAATGTTCAGTTATGCTGCTGGAAGGGTAGTGGAAAGCTTCTATCATTATTATCTTAGCAAGAAATATACCAACGTTGTTTATCAGGCTCACGAATGGATGACTGGTCTTGGTGCACTTTACATCAAGGACACTCTTCCCCAGATAGCAACCATCTTTACTACGCATGCAACCAGCATCGGCCGCAGCATCTGCGGTAATAACAAGCCTCTCTATCAATATCTTAATAATTATAATGGTAATCAAATGGCTCAGGAACTCAATATGGAGGCTAAGCATTCCATCGAGCGCCAGACAGCCCATAATGTTGATTGCTTTACAACCGTAAGCGACGTTACCGCTTTTGAGTGCGAGGAACTTCTGGACAAGAAGTGCGACGCAGTGCTTATGAATGGTTTCGAGGCTGACTTTGTTCCTAAGGCTGCACAGTTCACAAAGAAGCGCAAGATGGCTCGTGCCAAGTTGCTTGAGGTGGCAAATGCACTTACTGGCGCTCAGTTGACAGACGAGGCATTGATTGTTGCCACCAGTGGTCGCTACGAGTTTAAGAACAAGGGTATTGATGTCTTTATTGATGCTCTGCATCGTCTGAATGAGGATCCCGCTCTTGACCGCGACGTTGTTGCATTCATCGAGGTTCCTGGTTGGCAGGTTGGTCCACGTCAGGATTTGAAGGATCGTCTTGCCGAGGGTATCGAGTTTACTACTCCTCTTGATGCTCCTTTCATAACACACAACCTTCATCAGTGGGACGGTGACAGAGTAATAGACACTCTCCGCTGGTTCGGCATGAACAATGATAGCAACAGCCGTGTAAAGGTAATATTCGTGCCTTGCTATCTCGATGGTAACGACGGTATTTTCAATATGCATTATTATGACTTGTTGATAGGTAACGACCTTAGTGCTTACCCATCGTACTACGAGCCTTGGGGATACACACCACTTGAAAGCGTTGCGTTCAAGGTGCCTTGTATCACCACTTCGCTCAGCGGTTTCGGTATGTGGGCAAATAAGGTTAAGGGCGGTCAGAGCCACATCGAGGATGGGGTAGAGGTGATCGAGCGCAACGACTATAATCACGACGAGGTTTGCGACGGTGTTAAGGACGCTATCCTGAAGATGGCATCGATGAACAAGAAGGAGACCGATGCTGCACGCAAGGCTGCATATGCTCTTAGTGAGAAGGCTCTCTGGAAGAACTTCATTCAGTATTATTATGATGCTTACGGCATTGCAATAAACAATAAGGAAGCTCGCATGTTCCTGGTAAACAACTAATAAGACAACCAGACAAAACTAATATAAATACAATACATTATCAATTAATAATTGTTTTATGAAAATTAAAGCTAGTAACAGTAATCAGGTAAACTTTCGCCCCATTACAGTGAAAAGTAATATTCCTGAAGAACTGAACAAACTTGAAGAGTTGGCTCACAACATGTGGTGGGCATGGAATCATGACGCACGCAGTTTGTTCCGTAATCTTGATGAAGAACTCTTCGAGGAGGTACACCAGAATCCAGTAATGCTGCTCGAACGCATCAACCACGACAAGTTGGAGCAGATGGCAAAGGACAAGGCTCTCTTGAAGAAGATGGACACTGTTTATAAGCAGTTCCGTGCTTACATGGACGTTGAGCCCGACAAGAAGCGTGCAAGCGTTGCTTACCTTTGTATGGAGTATGGTCTGAACCAGACATTGAAGATTTACTCTGGTGGTCTTGGTATTCTTGCCGGTGACTACATCAAGGAGGCTTCTGATAGCAACGTTGACATGTGCGCTGTCGGTTTCCTCTATCGTTTTGGTTACTTCACACAGACCCTGTCAATGGACGGTCAGCAGATTGCTAACTACGAGGCACAGAACTTCGGTTCTCTTCCTATCGAGCAGCAGTTCAACGAGGACGGTACACCAATGGTTGTAGACGTACCTTATATGAACTACCACGTACATGCACTTGTATGGCGCGTAAATGTAGGTCGTGTCAAGTTGTATCTCCTTGATACAGACAACGACATGAACTCAGAGTTCGACCGTTCAATCACTCACGCTCTCTATGGTGGTGACTGGGAAAACCGTTTGAAGCAGGAGATTCTTCTCGGTATCGGTGGTGTGCTTCTGTTGAAGCAGCTCGGCATCAAGAAGGATGTTTACCACTGCAACGAGGGTCACGCAGCTCTCTGCAATGTTCAGCGTCTTGTTGACCTCGTTAAGGAGGGTTACAGCTTTAACCAGGCAATGGAGCTCGTACGTGCAAGTTCTCTCTATACTGTTCACACTCCAGTACCTGCTGGTCACGACTACTTCGACGAGGGTCTCTTCTCTAAGTATATGAGTGGCTATCCACAGCTCCTCGGTATTTCTTGGGATGAGTTCATCGGTATGGGTCGTATGAATCCAGAAGATCACAGCGAGCGTTTCTGTATGTCTACATTCGCTTGCAATACTTCACAGGAGGTTAACGGTGTAAGCTGGTTGCACGGTGAGGTAAGTAAGAAGATGTTTGCTGGTATCTGGCCAGGTTATTACCCAGAAGAGAGCCACGTTGGTTATGTAACTAATGGTGTTCACTTCCCAACATGGTGTGCTAACGAGTGGCGCAAACTCTATGCTAAGCACTTCGATGCTAACCATTTGTTTGATCAGTCGAACGAGGAAATCTGGCACGCTATTTACAATGTAAGCGACGACGAGGTTTGGAAGACTCGTATGGCTCTCAAGACTAAACTCGTTGACTACATTCGTGAGCAGTTCCGTGACAGCTGGTTGAAGAACCAGGGTGATCCTTCACGCGTTGTTTCTTTGATGGAGAAGATTAATCCTAACGCTCTTCTTATCGGTTTCGGTCGTCGTTTCGCTACTTACAAGCGTGCACACCTTCTCTTCACCGACCTTGAGCGTCTTGCTAAGATTGTCAACAATCCTAACTATCCTGTACAGTTCCTCTACACAGGTAAGGCTCACCCAGCTGACGGTGCAGGTCAGGGTCTCATCAAGAAGATTTACGAGATCAGCCAGCGTCCTGAGTTCCTCGGCAAGATTATCT
>CAMAFX010000016.1 GCA_945833925.1 uncultured Prevotellaceae bacterium | reverse complement strand
TCCATCTTTTTTATCGTACATACCTTTGCACCATCGAAAAGCGCTAATCGATGATGCATTTTTTATTTATTCAGTTTAAGTTACAAGGCGGCTACTGGCTCGCCTTCCATCTGAAATAAACTCACCAACCATTCAAGAGAGAGAGAGGACACCTCGTTGCGAAGTGCCCTCTCTCTTTATTTTTGATATTCCGTCAAAACGTCAAAACGACAGTTTTGAAATGTACTTAGGACTTGCTCCTGCTTGCTTTTATTATATCATAAGATTGCAGGCTGAGTCGCCTTGCAATCTTATGTAAACACTGATGGTTCTTTACTCAATCTCCCACTCGAAGACACCTGCAGAGTTATCGTCTGGAAGGTCGACCTCCATACGGACTGCTGTAGTGGTGACGGGCTGGAAGTGTACGGTGTTGAGGTTGCCCTTGCGTGTGCCGTAGGCATCGATTGCCTGCACTGGTTTCCAGTTTCCGCTTGCATCCTTGTAGAGGATACGCCATGCCTTTGGCACTCGGCATCCACCCCAGGGGCCGTCGTCGAACCAGTATACGCCACAGCTCGAAATGGTGCTCTGTTCGGGCAGGTCGTACTGGAGCCACTCTGTGCTTGCCTTCTTTGGCCACCAGTGTGTGTAGGGTGCGCTGCGGTCGGTAGCCGAGCGTGGGAGAACGCGGTCGTTGAGACTGCTCAACGCTGGTATGCGGCTGCTTGACTGCACCTTGCTCTTGCTTGCCAATGAGGCAGGCTTGGCAGGTGAGGTGGCACGAAGTTCGTAGGGCAGCCATACCATCATTCTGCCGCTGCCACGATGGTTCCATGCATAGTAGGGGATGAGATTGAGGGTGACATCCTTGGCGGTGAGTCGTCCGTTCTCGTCGAAGTCGAGTGTCTGTGCAGATGTTGTCAGACCTGTAAACTCGTAGCTGTGCTGTCCGTCGTCGGCCTTGATAGTCATGCCGCTGTTCTTAACCTCGAACTTGGGTTTCTGGCAGAGAAGCATAGAGCCGAGGTCGAAGTTGTTGTCGGGGAACTCAGCGCAGTACACGATAGGTCCACGTTCAACGCTGACGCGGCCACGGTCTGCCTCAACATTCTCGAGTGCAGTGACGATGCGAGGCTCCATGTCGAGGTGCAAGGTAACCTTATCGCCCTTCTTCCACTTGCGGTCGATGTTGAAGTAGCCGTTCTCGAGTTCAGCCTTGACAGGTTCACCGTTGACGCTAACGGTATAAGAGAGCTGCTTGTTGTCTGCATAACTGTAGAGGTCGCTTGGAACAACCTCGCCACGTACCCATCCTGGGATGCGGAGACGCAGGCGGAACTGACCGGCACTGTTCTTGTCGACGGTAATGTTGATGTCGCCGTTCCAAGGATAACCGGTCTGCTGAGAGAGGGTCACCTTCTTGCCTTTGACGGTGAGGTAGGCAGTGTTAGAGCAGAAGAGGTTGACGAAAACGTCGTTCTCGTGTACCTGATAGAAGTAACCCGGGATGCTTGGGATGAAGCGTGCGATGTTGCTTGGGCAGCATGCACAACCGAACCAAGCCTGACGCTGGTGCTGACCCATAGATTCGAGTGGGTTGGGGTAGAAGAAACGACCGCCATCGAGTGACACACCGCTGATTACACCGTTGTAGAGCGAGCGCTCGAGTGCATCGTAGTACTTCGACTCGCCGTGAAGAAGGAACAGACGGTAGTTGAGGTAAACCTGAGCGATGGCTGCACATGTCTCGCAATAAGCAGACATATTGGGCAATTCATAGTTGGCACCGAATGCCTCGCCGCTTGCCGTAGCACCAACGCCACCCGTGATGTAGTACTTCTTTGTGATGATGTTGTCCCATATCTTGTCGATGGCTGTGATGTAGTCCTTGTCGCCTGTGAGGGCAGCTATGTCTGCCATACCGGCATACATGTATCCGGCACGAACGGCATGGCCTACAGCCTCGTCCTGCTCTGTGACAGGCTTGTGGCTCTGACTGTATTCGCTGAGTGAATGGAAATAACCGTCCTTGTCGTACAGACCGCCGTGACGGCGCTCCCAGGACGAATCCTTCTTGCCTCGCTTGTCAAGGAAGAACTTAGCCTCGTCAAGGTATTTCTTGTCGCCGGTGGCAATGTACAGTTTTGCGAGACCCATCTCGGCTATCTGATGGCCGGGTACGACACTTGCCTGACCGGGCTTGTCGCCCACCTCGCGGCAGATACAGTCTGCATATTTGATTGCCACGTCGAGGAAGTTGCGCTTGCCGGTGGCATAGTAGTGTGCCACTGCTGCCTCGCAGAGGTGACCGAGGTTGTAGAACTCGTGAGAGAGGTCCTCGACACGCTCCCAGCGCTTGCTGCCTGCCCATTCGTGAGGGTGCTGGGGATTCTGTGTGCGCGACGTGTAGAGGTAGCCGTCGGGCTCCTGGCCGGATGCGATGACAGCTATGACACTGTCTACGTACTTGTCGAGCCTGCCACCCTTGAACTTAGCGTTTGGATAAGTCTGGAGCAGGTAGCTTGCACCCTCGATGGTCTTGTATGGGTCGGTGTCGTCGAAAGAGTAGGTTCCCTTCTTGATGGTGAACACCTTGCTATCGTCCTTGATGTGCTGGGCTGCGTTCGAGAAGTTCGTGTAGCGCCCAGTCTCCTCGCTCTTGCTGAATGCGAGGGGGATGGTGACATCCTGGCTTGCCTGAAGTCGTTGTCCCCAGAATGTGTTGCCGGCAATGTGCACACTTGTAAAAGGAACCGGTGTGACAGGATAGCCATTACTCTGTGCAGATGCACCCAGGCTCATCAGTGCCAATGCACCCATGGTGATGAAATGTCTCTTCATGGTTACTGTTGTTAATATGTTAGTATTAAATTAATTTTATTCCGTCGGGGTCGATGGCGATGAGACGGCGCTTGTAGAGGTCGCCTACAGCCTTCTTGAAGACCTTCTTGCTTACTCCGAACACCTCGTAGATGTCCTCGGCTGGCGACTTGTCACCAAGTACGGTATGTCCACCGTTGACCTTTAGATACTGCAACAGTTCGTCGCTGAAATCCTTTGCGGCAGCAATGCCAGGACGGCTCAGCAGGAGGTCGATCTTGCCGTCGGGACGAACCTGTGAGACGTATGCCTTTGCCTTGTCGCCTGTGTGGAGAGGCTTGAACACCTGGTCGTCATAGAGCAGTCCGGCAAAGCGGTTGTCCACGATAACCTTCAGACCAAGGTCGGTCTTCTGCCAAACGAGTATGTCCACCTCGTCGCCGACGCGATATTTTGGAAAAGAACTGTCGAGGAAACGCTCTATCTTGGCGCTTGCCATGATTCTGTAACTTTCTGGGTCAAGATGGATGTGGACGATGTAGCTGTTGTCCTTCTGCATCTTCTTTTTCTGTTCGCGGAATGGCACGAAGAGGTCCTTCATGAGTCCCCAGTCAAGGAATGCTCCGTAGTTGTTGACCCACGCCACCTCGAGGTATGCGAAGTCGCCCACTTGGGCAAAAGGCTTTTCTGTGGTGGCAACGAGTCGCTCCTCCTGGTCGAGGTAAAGGAACACGTCGATGAAATCGCCTATACCCACGCCTTCGGGGACGTACTTGGCTGGTAGGAGTATCTCGCCTGCCTGCTCTCCTCCGTCGAGGTACATTCCGAAATCCACCTGCTTGAGTATCTGTAATTTATTTGTCTTTCCTAATTCTATCATCTGTTGATTATTGTCTCTCTGTAGTGTTTTGTTATGAGTTGTCGGAACTTGCCGTGAGACTGTCTATCACGCCGTCCTTCATGTGCACAATGCGGTCGCTGAGTTTGGCGAGACTCTCGTCGTGAGTGACGATGACAAATGTCTGGCCAAGTTTGTCGCGGAGTTCGAAGAAGAGGCGGTGCAGTTCCTCCTTGTTGCGACTGTCGAGACTGCCGCTTGGTTCGTCTGCCATGATTACCGAAGGGCGGTTCATAAGGGCTCGTGCTACGGCAACGCGCTGTTTCTCTCCACCAGATAGTTGGTTGGGCTTGTGGTTCGCTCTGTCTGTCAGTCCCATGAACGCTAACAGTTCCTCGGCGCGTTTCTTTGCCTCGCTCTTGCCGGTTCCGGCTATGAAGGCTGGTATCATGATGTTCTCGAGTGCTGTGAACTCGGGCAGCAACTGATGGAACTGGAAGACGAATCCGATGTTCTTGTTGCGGAACTTGCTAAGGGCAGTCTGCTTCAGTTTGCTAATGTCCTCGCCATCAATCTCTATTGTTCCTGAGTCGGGTTTGTCGAGCGTACCCATTATCTGCAGAAGCGTAGTCTTGCCGGCACCGCTTGGCCCGACAATGCTGACTATCTCCCCTTTCTCTATGTAGAGGTCGATGCCCTTGAGAACCTGCAGGTCTCCAAAACTCTTTGTTATATTTCTTAGTCTTATCATTTCTTCTTTGTCTGTTTTGTTGGTTGCAGGGCGAGAAGTCGTCCTATTGTAGTTCCGGTTGAACCACGTGTTACGGCAGCACCGTTGGGCGAGAAGATGGTCATGCTCTCGGATGGTTCGCCGTACTGGTCGGGGTACAGCAGCATCAGGCTGGTGTTGCGGAACGATGCAGTAATTTGCTGGGGCAGGAGGTCCATGCTTGGGATGTAGGAGATGAAGCCAGGACGTGATGTCACAACAATCAGCATGTCGTTCTTCTGCAGGGTGCCGCTAAGTGCAAGTACGTCGTGCCAGTCCTTGACGATGTGCGACTCTGTGCGTATGAACGAGTGTTTCTCGACCATATAACTATTGATGTGCGAGAGCGTCTCAGCCCATCCATAATAAATAAGGTGACAATCGAGTTGCTCGCCTATTCTGCAGATGTGCTCTACCCACTTGTAGAAACCAACCTCGTATTCTGCTTTCTGGGGGATGTAGATGTAGACGTTACGGATGGTGCCTGGAGTAACCTTGGGATGGACTACCATCACCTCTCTGTGAGTGCCCGTCAGCACGCCGTCGACAACGGTGCCCAGCGAACCGACAGGAGCGTTGCCGTCGATGAGATGCATACCGAGAATTACCTCGCCCACATCGTGCTCCTTCATTGTGTGCAGAATGCCCGATGCAACGTTTGTGCTTACTCTGCTCATGGTTGTCATATGTACGTCAGCGGCGGCGGCTATCCTCTTGGCTTCCACAAGGTTCTGCTTGCTGCGGCGCAACGCCTTGTTCCGCTTGCTCTCTTCCATTGCATAGTGGGAGTCGTGGATGTGCGGACTCTCCTCCTCGTAGGTCACCGAGAGTCCCATCAGGCTGTCATGGATGAATGGGTTTCGGATGAGTATTGCCAGTTGGGTAAGTACGTCGACCGTTTCGGGATGGTCGAACGTGATGAGGCATTTGCCATGGTAAGAACCTTGATTCTGCTTCGTCTCGGAGTCGCTCAGCACAAGTTCCCTCGCACCCTTGTTTGTGGCAATGCTGCTGACGATGCAAGAGAAGAGGATGAGCATTACGGTGGCGTTGAGAATCGTCGTGTCCATAAGTCCGACTGACGTGCCAATCATAACGATTGCCAGTGCTCCGGCAGCATGAGCGTTGCTCAGACCGAACATCAGCATGCGCGATGACGACGTCCCCTTCTTGCCTATATTCATCAGCCATGCGGCAATCCACTTGCTGAGCATAGCCGCCACGACTACCACAAAGACAACCTCCACGGTGTCGGCACTGTGTATGAGCATTCGTATGTCGATGATCATACCCACGCCAATGAGGAAGTATGGGATGAACAGCGCATTGCCGACAAATTCGAGTCGTGTCATCAAAGGCGAAGTGTGGGGGATGAGCCGGTTGATAACCAGTCCGGAGAGGAATGCACCGAGCAGTCCCTCAAGACCGGCAACCTTGGCAAGGGCGGCGCTAAGGAAGACGAGGGACAGGACGAAGACGAACTGCATGACACTGTCGTCGTAGCGTCGCAGGAACCATTTTGCAAGTCTCGGAAACAGTGTTATGACGATTGCCCCGTAAACAATGCACTTGACAGCAAACAGACACCAGTATATCCAGTCGGCTTCGGGATTCTGACTGCCCACGACGAATGCGAGGACGAGAAGTGACAGAAAGGTGGTGAATGCGGTGGCAACCACTCCGATGACAACGGCGGGGTGCTTGCCCAGACCGTATCGGCTTACTATGGGGTAACTGACAAGAGTGTGCGAGGAAAACAGGCATGCCATCATCAGCGAGGTGACGGTGTCGTAACCGAGAAGCCAGTGGGAAGCAATTACGCCTGACAGGAATGGGATGGCAAATGTGTAGAGTCCAAACTGCAGGCCTCGCCTGCCATAATGAATCACGCTTCCCATATCCAGTTCCAGTCCGGCAAGGAACATGATATAGTAGATTCCTACCTGTCCGAAGAGTTCGAACGAACTGTCGCGCTCGAGGATGTTGAGCCCGTACTGTCCTACAATGATTCCGGCAAGTATCAGGCCTATGATGTGCGGGATTCTTATCCTGCGAAGCAACAATGGTGCGCACAATATGATGACCAACACGAGAAAGAATATCCATGTTGGGTCTGTCACCAGTGCGGAAAGTATAATTATTGCATTCGCGAATAGCATTATCTTGATGGTATCGTTTTGTGCAAAGATACGAAAAAAAGACAAGACATAAGTGTTTTTGGTTGTTTTTGTGTTGATTTTATTAACTTTTCACCTTCAACGTTTTTCTTTTCATTAAATATTAGTACCTTTGCACACTCAAAAAGTGTTAATTACGAGGTAAAAAAGAATTCTTAGATATTTAGGTTATGAAAGTCGCTATTGTTGGTGCAAGCGGAGCCGTAGGACAGGAGTTCCTGAGAGTGCTCGACGAGAGAAATTTTCCAATTGACGAATTGGTGCTGTTTGGCAGTCAGCGCAGTGCTGGTACGAAGTATACATTTCGGGGTAAAGAAATAGAGGTTAAGCTGCTTCAGCATAACGATGATTTCAAGGGAGTAGACATCGCATTTACAAGTGCCGGTGGAGGAACTGCAAAGGAATTTGCTGAGACTATCACAAAGCACGGTGCGGTGATGATTGACAACAGTAGCGCGTTCCGTATGGACAGCGATGTGCCTTTGGTAGTGCCAGAGTGCAATGCTGAGGATGCATTGAACCGCCCACGTGGCATCATTGCTAATCCAAACTGTACAACTATCATGATGGTAGTGGCTCTGCAGGCTCTGGAGAACATCAGCCACGTCAAGCGTGTTCACGTAAGCAGTTACCAGGCAGCAAGTGGAGCCGGTGCGGCAGCAATGGCAGAACTCTACGAGCAGTATCGTCAGGTGCTCGCTGGCGAGAAGCCAACCGTAGACAAGTTTGCTTATCAGCTCGCGTTCAACGTAATCCCTCAGATTGACGTGTTTACCGAAAACGGTTACACGAAGGAGGAGATGAAGATGTACAATGAGACAAAGAAGATTATGCATACCGACTGCGAGGTTAGTGCAATGTGTGTGCGTGTTCCTTCGCTTCGCTGCCACAGCGAGGCTATCTGGGCAGAGACAGAGAAGCCGGTAAGCGTAGAGGAGTTCAGCGAGGCTATTAAGAACGGCAACGGCCTGCAGCTCGAAGACGTGCCAGCTGAGAAGGTCTATCCAATGCCTCTGTTCCACGAGAACTGCGACGACGTATTCGTAGGCCGTATCCGCAAGGACCTTGCAAATCCAAATGGCTTGACCTTCTGGCTGGTAAGTGACCAGATTAAGAAGGGCGCTGCTCTCAACGCAGTGCAGATTGCAGAGTACCTTATCAAGGTAGGTGATGTGAAATAATTTTAGTTTTTATACGATATAAGTTTTAAAAATGGCAGATACAAAGAAAATAAAGAGAGCACTTGTTAGTGTGTTCCACAAGGATGGACTTGAGGAAATTCTTCGCAAGCTTCACGAGGAGGGTGTTGAACTCCTCTCTACCGGTGGCACACAGTCGTTTATCGAGAGCCTTGGCATTCCATGCCAGAAGGTTGAGGACGTTACAACATACCCAAGCATCCTGGGCGGACGTGTCAAGACCCTTCATCCAAAGGTGTTCGGTGGCATCCTCGGTCGTCGTGAGTTGAAGGAGGATCAGGACCAGATGGCTCAGTACGAGATTCCGGAGATAGATCTCGTTATCGTTGACCTCTATCCATTCGAGCAGACCGTTGCAAGTGGTGCGAGCGAGGCAGACATCATCGAGAAGATTGATATAGGCGGTATCAGCCTTATCCGTGCTGCTGCAAAGAACTTCCGCGATGTCATCATCGTGCCAAGCAAGCAGGAATACGAGCCACTTCTCAAGTTGCTTCAGAAGAATGGCGCACAGAGTGAGATTGAGGACCGCAAGTGGTTCGCTACTCAGGCATTCGGCGTGAGCAGTCACTACGATACTGCTATTCATGGCTGGTTTGTAAAGTAAGTAAGAATACTTCTAAGTTCATAAGGTCCTCTTCATGCAGCGATGTATGGAGAGGTATTTATAGTATTTGAGAGGCATATATAATATATGATAGAAAGACATGAGATGGTTTTCATTAAATAAGGAGATCGCCATGGACTTGGGTACTGCCAATACCATCATCATCAGCGATGGTAAGATTGTAGTAGACGAGCCCAGTGTTGTTGCCTTGGACCGCCGCACAGACAGAATGATTGCTGTTGGTGACAAGGCAAAGATGATGTATGAAAAAACTAATGCAGACATTCGCACCGTACGTCCGTTGCGTGACGGTGTGATTGCCGATTTCAATGCCTGCGAGTCGATGATTCGCGGACTTATTAAGATGGTTCACACGGGTAGCCGCCTGTTCTCTCCCTCGATGCGTATGGTCATCGGAGTTCCAAGCGGTTCGACCGAGGTTGAGTTGCGTGCCGTACGCGACAGTGCTGAGCATGCGGGTGGACGCGAGGTCTATCTGATTTACGAGCCAATGGCGGCTGCTATTGGCGTCGGACTTGATGTATGCGCTCCCGAGGGCAATATGATTGTTGACATAGGTGGTGGTTCGACTGAGATTGCAGTCATTTCGTTGGGTGGTATCGTGGCAGACAAGAGTCTGCGTATTGCCGGTGACGAACTGACCTTCGACATTCAGGAGTATATGAGCCGCCAGCACAATATGAAGGTCAGCGAGCGTATGGCAGAGCGTATCAAGATTCATGTAGGTTCTGCACTTACCGACCTTGGCGACCAGGGTCCAGAGGACTATGTTGTTCACGGACCAAACCGTATCACTGCTCTTCCAATGGAGGTGCCTGTATGTTATCAGGAGATAGCACACTGTCTTGAGAAGACCATCGCGAAGATTGAGACTGCCGTGCTCAATGCTCTCGAGGAGACTCCACCCGAACTGTATGCCGATATCGTGCAGAACGGTATCTACCTTACCGGTGGCGGTGCTTTGCTGCGTGGTCTTGACAAGCGTTTGCAGGACAAGATAAACATACCATTCCACGTGGCAGACGATCCTTTGCACAGCGTTGCCAAGGGAACAGGCATCGCTCTGAAGAATATTCACAATTTCTCATTCCTGATGTAATCATACCGGCACGTTTCAATCATAATAGATGATTACATGGTTTGACTGGTTTCGAAAGAATCTACACTGGTTTGTCTTCCTTGCACTTGAAGCATCCAGTCTGGTTATGCTCTTCCGTTTCAATAACTATCACAACAGCGTTTGGTCTACACAATCGAACGCTGTTGCTGGTAAAGTGATGAAGTGGGAGTCGGACCTGCATGACTATCTGTTGCTGAAGGAAATCAACGAACAGTTGGTTCGGGAGAATCTGGTTTTACAGTATAACAATCGCATGCTCCGCAACGAGGTGGCAGAGTTGACGCATGACACGACCTATGTAGAGCGCCGATTGTTGGAGCATATACAGGACCTCAACGTCATAGGTGCACGCATCATAGAGAACAGCGTGCGCATGAAGGACAATATCATCATGCTTGACAAGGGCAGTAAGGATGGAGTAAGAACAGAGATGGGCGTTGTGTGCGGAACTGGCGTAGTGGGAATTGTCTCGCAGGTCAGCAATCACTACTCGCTTGTCCTTCCTATCCTTAACTCTCGCTCCAGCATCAGTTGCCGCCTGCGCGACACCGATTATTTCGGTTCGCTTGTATGGAAGGGTGGCAATGTCCTTGATGCCTATATAGACGATGTGCCAAGACATGCCAAGTTCAAGGTTGGCGATGCTGTTGAGACAAGCGGTTTCTCGAGCGTATTCCCTGCCGGTATCTTCGTCGGCAAGGTGTCGGAGGTTCTGAACTCGCCCGACGGATTGAGTTATGAGTTGAAGGTTCGCTTAAGTGTCGACCTGGCAAAACTGAGGGATGTTATGATTATCGACAATCCCGACAAGATTGAGATTGACACCTTGAAGTCGCAGGTAATCCAGGAAAAGTTATAGTAGAGAGGACTTTGTAAAATGTTAGTTGAGAATCTAAAACGTCTGTTGCAGTTTCTTCTACTGCTTGCATTGCAGGTGTTCCTGTTCAACCACATTCACATAATGGGGTACGCCACTCCGTTAGTCTATGTGGCACTCCTTCTTTATATGCCTGCCAACGAGAACCGTATAACGACATTGGTGTGGGCTTTCATTATGGGCTACTGCGTCGACCTGTTCTCCATAACACCCGGCATGTCGGCTGCGTCGCTTACGCTGACAGCCATGCTCAGGAATGGTCTGCTGTCGTTGATGATTCCAAAGGATTCGTTAGAGAATATGGTGCCTACCTACAAGACGATGGGCGCATGGAACCATCTTCATTTCATGACCATCCTTCTTCTCATTCATCATCTTACCTATTTTGTGCTCGAATCATTCTCCATATTCAACCTCAGGGATTTGTGCTTGATGAGTGGTGGCAGTTTTGTCCTTTCGTGGATAGCTATCGCCATGATGGAACTGTTGCGAGGCGAGAAGTGACATACCTATCTTTGAGATGCATAACGAAGACTTACATTTAGAGAATCGCAAATATGTGTTGGGAGGAATAGCCGTCCTGGTTATTCTGGTATACATATTGCGTCTGTTTTCGTTGCAGTTGATGAGCGAGGATTTCAAGAAGAATGCAGACAGTAATGCATTCTTGAGACGCATCCAGTATCCAGCCCGAGGTTCGATAAGCGACCGCAACGGAACCCTTCTTGTTTACAACCAGCCGTCGTACGACATAATGATTGTGATGAACGAGGCAAAGAATCTCGACACGCTCGACTTGTGCCAGAGTCTTGGTATTACAAGAGAATGGTTTGACAAGAGAATAGAGGAGATAAGCGACCGCAACAAGAATCCAGGTTTCAGTCGCTATACCCAGCAGATCTTTATGAGTCAGTTGTCTGCCGAGGAGTTCAGCAGTTTTCAGGAGAAGATGTTCCGCTTCCCGGGATTCTATATCCAGAAACGTAGTATCAGACAGTATGCCAACGACCATGCTGCCCATATCCTTGGAGACGTGGGCGAGGTGGGTCCTGCCGACATAGAGGCAGACGACTACTACCAGAGCGGTGACTACATAGGAAAGCTTGGAGTAGAGAGGAGTTACGAGACACAGCTCAGAGGCGTGAAGGGAACTGAGATTTTGCTGCGTGATGCCAGGGGAAGAATAAAAGGAAGGTATCAGAATGGCAAGCTCGACCAGGCTCCCGTACCAGGCAAGAACCTGACGCTGAGCATTGATATAGAGTTGCAGGCGCTGGGTGAACGACTGATGAAAGGTAAGTTGGGCAGTATTGTTGCCATTGAACCCTCAACAGGAGAAGTGCTGTGTATGGTTTCTTCACCCACCTACGACCCCCATCTTATGGTGGGACGACAGCGTGGAAAGAATAATCGCACACTTATGCTCGACCCCATGAAACCGCTTCTCAACCGTGCTATATCAGGACGCTATCCGCCCGGTTCCACGTTCAAGACCTCGCAGGCATTGACATTCCTTCAGGAGGGAATCATCTCGCCTACAGGCACGTCCTATCCGTGCAGCCATGGTTTCCACTTCGGCAGACTTACTGTCGGCTGTCACGGACATGCTGCTCCATTGCCACTTATCCCTGCCATTGCCACATCGTGCAACGGCTACTTCTGTTGGGGACTCTATCACATGATGAGTAACAGGGCAAAATACCAGAATGTGCAGGAGGCAATGACACGCTGGAAGGATTACATGGTGTCCATGGGCTTTGGCTATCAGCTTGGCATCGACCTGCCAGGCGAGAACCGAGGCATGATTCCGAATGCTGCTTATTACGACCGAGCGTACAAGGGGTCTTGGAATGGTGTGACCATTATCTCTATTTCCATAGGTCAGGGCGAGGTCTGTCTCACACCGTTGCAGATTGCTAATCTGGGTGCTACCATAGCCAACAGAGGCTATTACATAACACCTCATGTAGTCAAGCAGGTACAGGGTGAAGAAATCGACACTCTCTACACGAAGAAGCATTATACGATGGTCTCTCCGTCAAACTACGAATACGTTGTCGAGGGTATGCGCAAGGCTGTGCTTGGTGGAACGTGTACGGCGGCAAACACTTCCATGTACGAGGTGTGCGGCAAGACAGGTACGGCGCAGAACAAGGGACATGACCACTCCGTGTTCATGGGCTTTGCACCACGCGAGAAACCGAAGATTGCCATAGCGGTGTATGTTGAGAATGGTGGTTTTGGTGCCGTCTATGGTGTGCCTATCGGAGCATTGATGATGGAACAGTATATAAACGGCAAACTGTCGGAGGCAAGCGAGGCGAAGGCAGAATCATTCGAAAACAGACATATCAGTTACGGTACGTCAATAAGATAGTCTCATTGGAAAGATTTGCCGATAGCATTTTGCTAAGATAGAACTCGTAAGGAAAGAATCGTCAATAACGTATAATTAAGTAAATCGTCAGGAATGGCAAAGGTAAACGAAAATAAAGGAATATTGGTATCTCTTGACTGGGTTACCATTATAATCTATGTTGCCCTTCTTGCGTTGGGCTGGATGAGTGTCTGCGGAGCCAGTTACGATTTTGACCAGGCAGGAAACATCTTCAGTTTTGACTCGCGTTCAGGCATGCAGATTGTGTGGATAGGCACGTCGCTCATTCTTGGCGCACTCATCTTGAGTGTCGACGAGCGTGTCTATGAAACCTTTTCCTATATTATATATATAGCCTTCTTGATACTTCTCTTCCTGACGCCATTCCTTGCCCGAGACATCAAAGGTTCGATGTCGTGGATAAAGATAGGTTCCTTCAGCGTTCAGCCGGCAGAGTTTGCCAAGTTTGCCACGGCATTGTGTGTAGCGAGGGTTATCAGCGCTTTCGAATTACATCTTTATAAGAACAAAGACTTGATTATCAGTGCGCTTCTCGTACTGACGCCGATGGTACTGATTGTCTTGCAGCGCGAAACGGGTAGTGCACTTGTTTACTTCTCCTTCTTTCTAATGTTTTATCGTGAAGGAATGCCCGGCAGTTTTCTTTTTGTAGGTGTTGCTGCGGTTTTCTATTTTGTGGTGGGCGTGCGTTATCAGGACGTTCCTCTGCTGAATCTGCCTGAGGTCAGTCTCGGAACTTTCTGCGTTTTGTTGGGCATCTGGTTTTTTACATCAATGATGATGCGTGTCTACACATCAGCCAGCAAGCCCTTCCTTATTGTCTTTGGTACAGGATTTGGTACGACGCTCGTCGCTTTTCTTTTCAGCGAGTTCGTCATTCCCTTTGACATAACCTGGGTTCAGTTGGGGTTCATGGTTATGATGTTTTCCTACCTCATCTATCTTTCTATCAAGGACCGCCTTATATCGTATTTCTACATAGCACTGTTTGCCCTTGGCTCAATAGGTTTCTTCTTCTCTACCAACTATGTGATGGACCATGTGCTGAAGGAACACCAGCGTACACGTATCGAGGTCTTGCTTGGCATGAAGGACGATCCTCGCGGCGCTGGCTATAATGTCATCCAGGCACAGATTGCCATTGGCTCAGGTGGATTGAAGGGAAAGGGTTTTCTCAACGGAACGCAGACCAAGTTGAAGTATGTGCCCGAACAGGACACCGACTTCATCTTCTGTACGGTGGGTGAGGAAGAGGGATTTGTCGGTTCGTCCATCGTACTTATTCTGTTTCTTTGTCTTATACTCCGCCTCATCCATATATCAGAAAGGCAGGTTTACCGTTTCGGCAGAATATATGGGTACTGCGTTCTCGGTATCTTCCTGTTCCATGTCTTTATAAATGTTGGAATGGTGTTGGGACTCACTCCTGTCATCGGCATTCCGCTTCCTTTCTTCAGTTACGGAGGTTCGTCGTTGTGGGGATTCACACTGCTCCTTTTCATCCTGCTACGCATAGATGCTGCACGCAATAGAATGAAGAGAAACTGATTTCCCTCCTTGCCTTTCGAATTACTGCAGATTGTTTCCTTGCTTTTTGCAATACGGCAGATTGATTCCTTGTCTTTTGCAATACTGCAGATGGTTTCCTTGCTTTTTGCAATACTGCAGATGGTTGATCCTCAAACGTGTATCTCTTATTGTTGAGGTAGAAGTTTTATGCCGATGTCGTGAACGCCAACAATCGAGCGTTCATCCATGATGTGGTGAACTTTTATCTCGCCACTCATCATGTCTTTCTGTGGCTTTATAATCTTGATGTCCTTCTTGTATTCCAGAAGGTCCCTGCCCTTGCCGGTAAACAATCCTTCCTTGCTGGCAACGTCCAGCCTAATGGTGTCGGTTATCGTCCTGTACAGGACAGAGTCATTTCTGTAGTGTTGCTCCACTACCAGCCAAAGGTTAGCATATTCGTATTGCTTGGTGAGTCGAGCCTCGATGCTGAGTTTCCGTTGACAAGAGTCAACAAAAGAAGGGATGCTGAAGACAATAGTGTCCTCAGCATTCCATCCTTGTGTGTTTGTCGATCTGTATTGATGTATGGAGTCAGTCTTCTGGCACGAGCAAAGCATGACTGCGACTCCTATCAAACTCAATGCTATTGTTTTACGCCTCACTTCTTTCCTTGTTTTCTTGATGGCAGTTGCGCTAATCATGTTTTTCGCCGTGGTTGTTGTGGCGATGACCGTGGTGGCGGTCCCTTCTTTCACCGTTCTGGTTGGGTCTGCGCTCTCTCTTCTCTGGCTGTTCACCATCTTTGCGCTCTCTCTTCTCTGGCTGTTCACCATCTTTGCGCTCTCTCTTTTCGGATTGTTCGTCCTGTTTGTGCTCCTTGTTTTTTTGTGAAGATTCAGGGTTCTTGGGCTCCTTTCTCTCCTGTGGCTTGTCGTTCTTGTTCTGCTCAGCCTCTTTTCCCTTGGAGCCCTCAGCGTCGATTCTGTTCGAGTTGTGCTTTTTCTTCTTCTTTTTCTTCTTAGAGTCGAAGCGGTTGAGGTCGTCCTGTGTTGCGAGGTCAACAGGCTTTACAGGTACTGGTTTTCCTTCCTCCTCGAGACTCTCTGGTTCCTCTCCCTTGCGGTTCATCATGATTATTTCCTTGGCACGCTCGGCAGTGATGGTAGTAAGGTTGGCTGCTATTCTCTTGTCCGAACTGTAGGTTATCATACCCGACAGGATGTCTGCCTTGAAGTAGAAGAACTCTCCGTCTGCAACTCTGAGTGAAATCTCCCTGCTTGGCAGTTTGCGTGAAGCCTCGACATACTGGTCAGCCTCGTAGTTCATGCAACATTTCAGTTTGGCACATTGTCCGGCGAGTTTCTGCGGGTTGAGCGAGAGGTCCTGGAATCGGGCGGCACTCGTGCTGACGCTCACAAAATTCTTCATCCACGTTGCACAGCACAGTTCGCGTCCGCATGGACCGAAACCGCCGATGCGTCCTGCCTCCTGTCGTGCGCCAATCTGCTTCATCTCGATTCTCACCCTGAACTCCTCAGCAAGAACCTTGATGAGTTGTCGGAAGTCCACACGTCCGTCGGCTATGTAGTAGAAGATAGCCTTGTTGCCGTCGCCCTGATACTCTACGTCACCGATTTTCATTTCCAGTCCGAGGTCCTTGGCTATCTGTCGGCTCTTGATCATCGTGTCGTGCTCCTTTGCCTTTGCCTCCTCGTATTTCTCCATGTCAACGGGCTTCGCCTTTCGGTAGATGTTGCGAATGTCGTCAGCCGACTTCAGGTTAGCCTTCTTGATTTGCAGTTCCACGAGTCGTCCGGTCATGGTCACCATACCGATGTCGTGTCCGGGACTTGCCTCGACAGCCACAATGTCGCCCTTCACAAGGTCGAGTTTGTTGATATTGTGATAATAACCCTTTCGTGTGTTCTTGAATTGCACCTCGACAAGGTCTGTTACGGTAGTATTGTCAGGAAGGTCAGCAAGGTAGTCGAATGTGTTCAGTTGGCATTGTCCGCGTCCGCATCCCTCCATGCAGATCCCTCTTGCTCCGCCCGATATAAAGTTCTTTTCCATGTATGTTTATTGTATAAGTAGTACGATGATCTTGAGCGAGAAATCAAAGAACACCATCTTGGCATTCACGTTGCCCTCGATGTCCCTTTCTGCTTCGCTCAGTTCATCCATTATTTTTATTACGTTTCGTTCGTTGATGAATCGTGCGAACTTCTGTGAGAAGTCGCTCTCTTGCTTCATCATATAGTTCAGTCGATTCTGGTTCTGGAAATTGTAGATGAAGTTTTCCCTTACCAGTCGTTGTGCGTATTGCAGGAATCTCTTCTGTGTTTCCCTGCCTTTTGCCGCCATGTCGTCGCTCCACGAACGAAGGTCTTTTATTTTGCGAAGATATGCCATACGCATCAGGAAGACGAACATTTCGAAAAATTCATTCTCCTCGTTTCCAGCGTTCATTTTGTGCACAGCCTCAGTGTAGTTGCCCTGCGAGATGTGTGCTATTTCCTTTGCCTGTTCCTCGTTTGCCTGATGTCGCTGTACAAGTGCATCCTTTATCTCCTCCTCGCTCAGCGACGGAACGTTTATCCTCTGCGTGCGGCTAATGATTGTGCCGAGCACCTTGTCGGGTTCCTCGCTCACCATAATGAAATGTGTGCGCGAAGGTGGTTCCTCTATCAGTTTAAGGAGTTTGTTGGCGGTTTCCTGATTCATCCTTTCCGGAAGCCAGATGATGATGACCCTTCGTCCGCCCTGGCTCGACTTTATGGCAAGTTTCTTCAGCAGAGAGTCGCTTTCGCCAACGTAGTAGGTTGCCTGCTGGTTCTCGGCTTTCATGTCCTCGAGCCAGTCGTTGATGTCGAAGTATATGTTTCTGTTCAGTTGCTCGCGCCATTGCTGCAGATAGTCGTCGCAGATAGGTGCGGTGTTGCTGTTTTTCTTCTTTATGATGGGGAAGGAGAAGTGCAGGTCGGGGTGGCAGAATGTCTCAGCCATCTTGCACGAACGACATTCACCGCATGGTTCTCCGTCATTGTTTTCTGTAGGCAGAGGATTGCCGAACATATCGGTTTCCTGCTGTGCGTCTTTGCTTTTGTGAAAATTCTTCTCGCAAAGCAGTATCTGTGCCATAGAGAGTGCCAAAGGCAGTTTTCCTGCACCTCGCGGACCGCAGAGCATCAGCGCATGAGGCACCCTGTCCTCACTGACGTCCTGCATCAGTCTCTTCTTTACCTCCTCTTGTCCTATAACGTCGCAAAATCTCATTAGTAGATCTTCTTTGCTATTTGTTTGATGCTGTCTACAGCCGACACGGTGTAGAAATGCAGGCTCGGAGCGTTGTTGCGCATGAGTTCGCGGCATTGCTCTACTGCCCATTCTATGCCAACCTGCTTTATCTCCTCGTCGGTCTTGCACTTTATGGCTTCGCGATAGAGGTCTGATGGCAGGTCGCAGTGGAAAGTCTTGGGTACCATGGTCAACTGGCTCAGTTTAGCCAGAGGTTTGATGCCTGGTATTATGGGTATGTTAATGTTTAGTTCGCGTGCCTTTTCAACGAAGTCGAAGTATTTCTTGTTGTCGTAGAACAACTGTGTCACTGCATATTCTGCTCCCATGTCAACCTTCTGTTTCAGCACGACAAGGTCGTTCTCCAGGTTGGCTGCCTCCTCATGCTTCTCAGGGTAGCATGCCACGCCGAAGTTGAATGGTCTGCCAGGAACTTTTATTGGTGTTCCGTCATAGAAGAAGCCTTCGTTGAATCTGTTTATTTGCTCTATCAGTTCGGTGGCATGTGACGGACCGTCACCAGTTGGCTTGAATGTACTTTCTTCCTTTGCCTTGTCGCCTCTCAGGACCAGCAGGTCGCTGATTTCCAGAAACTGAAGGTCGAGCAGCATGTATTCCAGATCCTCGCGTGTGTTTCCACTGCAAACGATGTGCGGGATTACGGGAGTGTGGTATTTGTTTTGTATGGCGGCTGCTATGGCGATGGTGCCCGGCCTGCGGCGTATGCGCTGGCGTTGCAGAAGTCCGCCTTCCACCTCAGTGTATACATATTCGCTGCGGTGGGTTGTTATGTTGATGTATTTCGGACCGAACTCGCTCAGTTCCTCTATTGTCTGGAACAGTCGCTGTGTGCCGGTACCTTTAAGAGGGGGCAGCACCTCGAACGAGAATGCTGTCCCCCTTTTATCATTTATTATATCAATAACCTTTTTCATTTACTTGATTGTGCAGTTTGCATTGAAATAGCCTGATTCGCTAAGAGGCTTGATGTCTGCAAATCCATTCCATGTTGCGTCGTTCTTGAAGTCGTTGATGAGCGCATCAGGAACGTATGCTGTACACTGCGACTTGTTGAATGCCTTTGCTGCTACAGTTGTGGGGAACTGGTAGAGCGCAGGTGTCAGGACGAAGATTTTCTTGATACCCTTTGCGTCAGAGCAGAAGGTGTACATTCTATCCTTGTAGTTGTAAGGAATGGTAAGTTCTTCGATGGCTTTTGAACCGTTGAATACGTTCTCCTCGATGGCATCGATTGTCATTGGGATGATTACGGTTTTCAGTGATGTACACTCAGCAAGCGCACCTTCGCGGATCTTCCAGCCTGTATCGTCCATCTTGACTGTTGTCAGTGATGTACAGCCCTTGAAAGCATCCAAGCCATAGGTAGAGGTGCTTGCGCTGAACTCCTTGAGAGATGTACAGCCGGCGAATGCCTCGTCACCGATAACGTCTACTACCTCGTCAAAGTGAACCTCCTTGAGGTTTGTACAGTTCTTGAATGAAGCTGTACCAATCATATTCATCTTATGGTCGAAGTACAGAGCCTCGACCGACTTGTTGCCCTCCATCATGTTGTCAAGAGTCGAGAGGACACTCTTGTCGAATCCTACGTTCTTGGCATCGTTGGCCATCTGTGCCTGGATGTCGGTTGACTTGTAAACCTTTAGGTCGGCAGGTTTCTCTGCAACCTTCTTGGTTGTCTGCTCGGTCTGAGCGCCTTCGCCCTGTTCTGTCTGCTCTGCTTTCTTCTCGCCACAACTTGTCATTGTGAATGCAGCCAGTGCCATACCCATGGTCAGGGTCATGAATGTGTTCTTTCTCATAATTCTGTCGATTTAATGGTTATTATTTTTGAATCTTATAAACTACAAAGTTCTTGCCTGCAACGCTTACGTTAAGTGTGTTGCCCTCAGCCTTCAGTGTTGTCTCCTGTGGAACGATAGCGTTGGGGTTGTCAACGGTATTCTCCATCTCGTAGTCGCTGCAGTCGAGTGTGATTGCGTTGACGCTGCTGATGGTCTTCAGTCCGTTCAACTGAATCTTCACGCTCTTGCTGCTCTCGGTGGTGTTGATAACCTTTACGATATATTCGTTCTTGTTCTTGTCGAATACAGCGCTTGCAAAGATGCCGTCCTCACCCTTTGGCGTTGGGTTGGCGATAGTTGTGTTGAGTACATTTGTACCCTTGTTCTGGCAGTAGAGAGCCTGAACATAGTAACTAACGGTCTTTGCGCTGCGCAGGTTGTCGAACCAGATTGCATCCGGACGCCACTGCCATCCCTCAACGTGTGCAAAGAGAGGTGCGTATGTTGCCATGTGTACCACGTCTGCATTCTTCTCGAGGTTGGTCATGAATGCAGCCTCGTAGATGCTTGCACCAGCGTGGTTGTACTTCTTTCCGCGGTCGTGGCATGCATACTCGCCGGCAAACACCTTTGGACCGTTGCGGTCGTACTCGTCGTAGCGGTTCATCTCGTTCTTGAACCATTCGATGTTGCGGTAGAAGTGCTCGTCAACGAGGTCAGCCTTCAACTCCTTCATGGCTGTCCATCCGAGGTCGAAACTCTGACCTTCAGAGTCAGGACCGCTGGTGCCGATAATCTTTATTTCAGGGTGTACCTTGCGAATCTCGTCGATGAAGACTTTCAGACGCTTGCTGAATGCCTTGTTGTCCTTGTAGTCCCACTGCTCGTTACCAACGCCGATGAACTTGAGGTTGAATGGAGCGGGGTGTCCCATCTCTGCACGTATCTTCGCCCACTTGTTCTTTGCTGGGTCGCCGTTTGCGAAATCAATCAGGTCGATGCAGTCGTCGATGTATGGCTTCAGGTCCTCGATGGCAACGTGAGCGGTCTTCTCGTTGCGTATGTTGTTCTGGTACTGGCAAGCCATACCCACGTTGAGCACTGGCAGAGGCTCTGAACCAATCTGCTCGCTCAGGCGGAAGTACTCGTAGAAGCCGAGACCGTAACTCTGGTAGTAGTTGGGATAGTAGCGGTGAGTGAATGTGTAGTGCCAGCGGTTCTCGTTGATAGGACGGTTTTCAACAGGGCCGATGGTGTTCTTCCACTGGTAGCGTGTAGCCAGGTCGGTACCTTCGACGATGCAACCACCGGGGAAACGGAAGATACCTGGACGCATGTCGTAGAGAGCCTGTGCAAGGTCCTTTCTCAAACCGTTCTCGTCGCCCATATATGTGTCAACGGGGAAGAGGCTGACGTGCTCAAGGTCGGTAGTAACCTTGCTGTCGCCCCATACGCGGAGGTGAGCCTTCTCTACGGTCTTTCCTGCCTTCAGCACTACGGTGTACTTCTTCCATTCGCTTCCATGGATTTCTACGCCTCCGTTGCCTACCTTCTGGTCGTCGCCCATGGTTGCGTTTTCTACCAGGTCAATCCACAGTTTTGCGTCACCGCCCTTTGGACAGCGTGCCCATACGCTGAATCTGTATTCTGCACCCTTTTTGATACCCATGCCGAAGAATCCGCTGTTCTCAATCATGGTGTGCTTGTCGCTGTGACCAGATGGGTCGAGGCGTACGTAGTGGGGGTTCTTCTCGAAAGGACCGTCGTTCTGCAATGAAACCTTACCGGAGATGTCCCATCCTGCAAATGGGTTTGCAAATTCGAATGAACGGTTCATTACAAGTTCTGCGTACAGACCACCGTCGGCTGCATAGTTGATGTCCTCAAAGAAGATACCATACATTGTGCTTTGCACTGGTGCACCGAGTTTTGCAGTCTCCACGGTGATCGTGTTGTCTTGTGCCTGCGATACCACCGAAGAGGCAAGCATGGCGGTCAAAAGGATGTTTTTGATTCTCATTGTCGTTAGTATTTTTATGGTAATTTCCTTAAATTTGGTGTAAAATTACAAATAAATGCGTAATTTTGCAAACAAAACACTTAAAAACATGCTTGACCTTTCACTTAACCGCCGAAAGCGGGTGCTGTGTTGCCTTGCAGCGGTCGTAATAAGTCTCGTGCTCGCGCATATATATACCGTGTTTAGTGTGTCTCCCTCGCAGATGAGGCGAGGCATTGTTCTTGTCGAGGACGAGGGACAACTATTTCTTTGTGACGAACGTGGGGCAAGCATTGCTGTCGGTTTGGCGGAGAAAGTCTACACCACCGGTTTCCTGACAAATGGAGGCGGACTGGTGGAGACGCGTTTCAGGCCTCATTTCGAGGGTAAACCAGCCTTTCTGGACGATAGCAGTGCGGTGCCGGTGGATGTTCACGACGCCATCGCCCGTTTTGAACAGATGAGCGATTCGGCGGTCAAATCATCGGTTGCCGCGCTTATCACAGCCCTCAAGAAAAGGCAGGAGGACTTTGCGCTGCTCTTCGACGAAATGGCGTATTACGAGAAGACTCACACCGTGGTTGATGAGGGTTACAACCAGGTGATGGATCTGCACGAGTTGATGCGTATACAAGGTGATTCTGTAAAGAAACTTTTAGACTTTGCGTCGTCAGTAATGTCGGGCAGACCCAAACTCGAGGTCAGGCATAAGGTGACGGTCTATTACCGTCCTACGGAAGATGACTCCCTGCTGATACTCCCTGCTGAATGGGTGGACGAGAGTCATTGCGTGCTGAGTCAGCATACAGTTCCCGACGGCGCGTTTGTCTTCAATCCGACGGCTCTTCGATGGCCTGACGACGAGCGGTATGTCTTTGGATATCTCAGAGAACCAGCCTCTTTGATGGATTCCTCGTTGTTCATACCGCAGATTTTCGTCGGTGACAGTCTGCCCTCCTATGGCTTTCCTTTCACAGTCCTGTCGGGGTCGCCGGTAGTGGACGGCCGTTCGCGCCTGCGTGCTGTCATAACCCCCTATGGAAGCGAGTCGGAGGGTGGCTATGAGTTCTCGCCCAGGTCGTGGTGGACTGCGATATGCCAATGGATAAGGTCTCTGTTTGTCTCCTGTTGCGAGACTACTGATGGTAATAATTATGACAGTTTTACCTCGGTGCTCGATATGCCGTTCCGCGAACGTGGTTTCGAGTATGTTGACAGTCTTGTGGTAAAGGTGTACGAGGAGAATGACTCGCTCTTGCGTGGAGTCATACGCCTGTCGGCGGAACCCTCCTTGTCAGACATCTGCATGCCACGCTTCTACGACGGAGACCTCGATTCTACACTGCTACCCAGTGGCGAGGGTGTCTTCGTCGGTACCGAGTATTACGAAGGAGAGTGGGAGGGAGGACAGCGCCACGGTTTCGGCATAGGTCTCATCCCCGGTCGTATTACCAACGTGGGAATGTGGAAGAAGGACAAGTTCCAGGGCGAACGCATAACCTACAATGCAGACAGAGTATATGGTATAGACATCTCCCGCTACCAGCACGAGAGTGGCAGGCGCAAGTTTCCCATACACTGGGAGGCTCTGAGGATTGTCAATCTCGGCACCATAACAAAGAAGAATGTTGACGGCAGACTGGACTACCCTGTCAGTTTCTGCTACATTAAAGCCACCCAGGGCATAAAGGTTAAGAGCAACTACAGCACCGACGATGCGTTGCAGGCAAGGCGCGCCGGTGTCAGGGTAGGGCATTATCACTTCTTCTCTCCGTGCAGTGGAGCGAATCAGGCAAGGTGGTTCATAGAGAATGCGTCGATGCGAAACGGCGACATGCCACCTATGCTGGACGTTGAAATCTCTGATTCTCAGATTCGCCAGATGGGCGGTCCGTCAGCCATGCTCAGAGAAATGGCAGAGTGGATAAAGATTGTAAAGGCGCATTGTCATACAGTCCCTGTTCTCTACATAAACCAGAGTTTTGTCGACAAGTATATGGCAGACGCTCCTGCCGAGGTGCTCGAGTGCCCCGTCTGGATAGCGCGCTACAGCCAGTACCGTCCCTATGTTCGCCTCTCATTTTGGCAGTTGTCGTACGACGGAGTGGTGAGAGGTATCACGCCGAAGGTTGATATTGACATTTTCAATGGTTCGAAGGAGCATTTCGAGGACTTTTACGAGCAGTACAAAATACGCTGATAGATTGTCGCTCTTGTGTGTTTTGTGCGTAAAATGGAAACGTAATTTCAAAAATGTGCAAAAACGGTTGTCAGTTAGTGATATTTTTTATAACTTTGTGAGGTACTAATTGATGCTCGATGAAAAACGCAGACCTTATTATAAAGAGTATATCTCTCGCAGGCGGTGTGCTTGCGCCCGTGCTGGCATGTGCGCAAGTTCAGAAACCTAATATAATATTTGTGCTGTGCGACGATATGGGCTGGGGCGATCTCGCATGCTATGGTCAGCGGTACATATCCACTCCCAACATTGACAGACTGGCAAGCGAGGGCATGCAGTTTATGCAGGCTTATTCGGGCAGTCCGGTAAGCGCTCCAAGCCGTGCATCGATGATGACCGGTCAGCACACCGGTCATTGTGCCATCAGAGGCAACAAGGAGTACTGGAGAAATGCCGGTACGGTGAAGTATGGCGAGAACGAAGATTATGCTCTCGTCGGTCAACATCCTCTGGACAGTGCCCATGTTGTTCTTCCCGAGATTATGAAGAACAACGGCTATACAACGGCACAGTTTGGCAAGTGGGCTGGTGGCTACGAGGGTAGTTACTCGACGCCCGACAAGCGTGGCGTGGACGAGTTCTACGGTCCCATCTGCCAGTTCCAGGCACATGCATACTACCCGAACTTCCTTAACAAGTACAGCAGGGAGGATGGCGACACGGCTGTAGTCCGTGAACTCTTCCCCGAAAACTATGCTCACTCTTTCTTCGGCGACGATTATTTCAACCGCCCCATCTACAGTGCTGACAGCATTCATCGCAAGGCGCTGAAGTGGATAGACAAGCAGACCAAGGACCGTCCGTTCTATGGCCTCTTTACATACACCCTGCCTCATGCCGAACTTGTTCAGCCGGAAGATTCTATCCTGCTGGCGTACAAGGCAAAGTTCACGGAGGACAAGAACTTCCGGGGTGCAGAGCACAGTTGGTATCATGGCATCACTAACGTGCATGCCGAGTTTGCAGGTATGATAACTCGACTCGACGCTTATGTCGGAGAGATTATGGATAAACTGAAGGAGAAGGGGCTTGATGATAATACCATCGTGATATTCTCGAGCGACAATGGCCCGCACGAGGAGGGTGGTGCCGATCCAACATTCTTTAACCGCGACGGCGTGCTGAAAGGACTGAAACGCAGTTGTCACGAGGGTGGTATACGTGTTCCTTTTATCGTGAGATGGCCGGGGCATATTCCTTCGGGTGTGAAGAACGAACACCCCATTGCCTTCTGGGATATTATGCCGACTTTCTGTGACATCCTGGGTGACAATCAGGAGAACTACCGCAATGCTTCGCTGGGCGACAAGGACTATTTCGACGGAATATCCTTCCTGCCAACGCTTATCGGGGTTGATGAGGCCCAGCGCTCGCATGACTACCTGTACTGGGAGTTCAACGAGACCAACCAGATTGCAGTGCGCCAGGGAGACTGGAAACTGATAGTGAAGGGTGGCAAGTGTGAATTATACAATCTTAAGGATGATGTTCACGAAGACAGGAATCTTGCCCAGCAGTATCCTGACAAACTGGAGGAACTGAAGGCTCTGGTCAAGGCTTCGCATACACCCAACGAGCACTTCAGGGTGACGCTCCCAAATTGAAAGTCGAAGCATTAAAATATGGCAACGAATTGCAAATAGAATATATAGAGCATCAAGAATATATAGAAAACCAAAGCATCAAGAAAAACTCAAACAACTTAAATAACACAAACAACTAAATACTTACACTTATGACACTAATAAAATCTATTTCTGGTATTCGTGGTACTATTGGAGGTCGTGCAGGCGATACACTCAATCCATTAGACATTGTTAAGTTTACTAGTGCTTATGCCACTATCATTCGTCGTACCAGTCCGGTGAAGAGCAACAAGATTGTTGTAGGACGCGATGCACGAATCAGTGGTGAGATGGTGAAGAACGTGGTGTGTGGAACACTGATGGGTATGGGCTTCGATGTCGTAAACATCGGTTTGGCAAGCACGCCAACAACAGAGATAGCCGTAACAGGCGAGAAGGCTGACGGAGGTATCATCCTCACAGCAAGCCACAATCCACGCATGTGGAACGCATTGAAACTCCTGAATCACCATGGAGAGTTCCTGAACAAGGCAGAGGGTGAGGAGGTGCTCCGCATAGCAGAGGCAGAGGACTTTGAGTATGCGGACGTAGATCATCTTGGAAAGTATATCGAGGACAATTCTTACGACCAGAAGCACATCGACATGGTGCTCGGTCTGGACCTCGTTGACGTGGAGGCAGTAAGAAATGCACACTTCAAGGTTGCTTTCGATGCAGTAAACTCGGTGGGCGGTATCATTCTGCCCAAGTTGTTCGAGCAGTTGGGTGTAGAGACCGTGACAGGTCTGTATACCGAGGCAACAGGTGATTTCCAGCACAACCCCGAACCACTGGAGAAGAACCTTGGCGACATCAAGGCTCTGATGCAGAAGGGCGGACACGACATTGGTTTCGTTGTTGACCCTGATGTTGACCGTCTGGCTCTCTTCTGCGAGGATGGAACAATGTATGGCGAGGAGTACACCCTGGTGACTGTTGCCGACTACATCCTTCAGCACACTCCAGGCAACACAGTCAGCAACCTCTCTTCTACTCGTGCCCTGCGCGACGTTACAAACAAGTATGCCGGTTGCCAGTACAATGCCGCTGCGGTAGGCGAGGTAAATGTCGTTACCAAGATGCGAGAGACAAATGCCATCATCGGTGGCGAGGGCAATGGCGGAGTCATCTATCCTACGGCTCACGCAGGTCGCGACGCCCTTGTAGGTATTGCACTCATCCTTACATATCTTGCTAAGACTGGTCTTACGACAAGCCAACTTCGTGCCACATATCCTCCTTATTTCATTGCAAAGAATCGTATCGACCTCACTCCTGAAACCGATGTCGACGCTATCCTTCTTAAGGTTAAGGAACTGTACAGCAATGAGCAGGTTACCGACATCGACGGCGTGAAGATTGACTTCCCCGACAAGTGGGTTCACCTTCGCAAGTCGAACACAGAGCCAATAATCCGAGTATACAGCGAGGCAAGCACAATGGAGGCTGCCGACGAGATTGGCAAGAAGATTATGGATGTTGTTTATAGCATGACAAAGTAAGTAACAGACTATGCTGACACAGATAGTAAACGGTAAGATTCTGACTCCACAGGGATGGATGAAGAATGGTTCGGTCATCATACGTGACAACAAGATTCTTGAGGTAACAAACTGCGACCTTGCCATCATCGGCGCCAATCTTGTGGATGCGCGTGGTATGTATGTGGTGCCCGGATACATCGAGATGCACGTTCATGGCGGTGGCGGACGCGACTTTCAGGAGGGAACGAAGGATGCCTTCGAGACTGCAGTGAAGGCGCACCTCAAGTACGGAACAACCAGTATCTACCCAACTCTGTCGAGTAGTACTGTGCCTATGATTCAGCGTGCCGTGGAGACATGTAACGAACTGATGGCACAGCCCAATTCGCCCATCCTCGGTCTGCATCTCGAGGGTCATTACCTGAACCCGAAGAAGGCAGGAGCGCAGATGCCCGAGTGCATCAAGAACCCCGACCCCAATGAATATGTTCACATCGTGGAGAATTCGCCATGCTTGAAGCGCTGGGATGCTGCTCCCGAAATGCCGGGTTCTGTACAGTTCGGCCGCTATTGCGCTGACAATGGCATCCTGCCAAGTATTGCGCACACGGCAGCAGAGTGGCAGGACGTAAAGGCTGCGTGGGAGGCTGGTTTTACACACGTAACTCATTTCTACAACGCTATGCCTGGTTTCCACAACAAGCGTGAGTACAAGTACGAGGGAACGGTGGAGAGTGTATACCTGATTGATGACATGACAGTAGAGTGTGTTGCCGATGGTATTCATGTGCCTCCAACAATCCTTCGCATGTGCTACAAGATAAAGGGCGTAGAGCGTATGGCTCTCATCACCGATGCCCTGGCTGTTGCTGCAATGGAAGGTGACGGAAAGGCTTTCGACCCACGTGTGGTTATCGAAGACGGCGTATGTAAGTTGTCCGACCGCTCGGCACTTGCTGGTTCGATTGCGACTAACGACCGACTGGTTCGTACGGCAGTGCAGATGGCAGAGATACCACTTGCCGACGCAGTGCGTATGTGTTCCGAGACACCTGCCCGCATCATGAAAGTGCTTGACCGCAAGGGTACGCTCGAAAGGGGTAAGGATGCTGATATCCTGATTCTTGACGATAAACTCAAGGTTCGTTGCGTTTGGCAGATGGGTTCTATTGTCGAGAACACATTGTTCTAAAATAATGGAAGTTATCTGTGGTTAACCGGAGTTAGCGTGAGTTAGCGGACAGTAGACCTTTTTTATAAAGTCTCATACATTTGTCCGTTAACTCATGTTGGCTCCAGTTAGCTTATGGTTAGTTCTGTTGTATCCGGCTAACTCTTGTTGGCTACTTTATAGTTTAAATTCAATAGGTTATTATGTTTACGTTATCACTCGTCGCCCTCATTCTGGGCTATTTTGTCTACGGAACTTTCGTGGACAAGGTGTTCCGTCCGAACGAAAAGGCACAGACTCCGTGCTACACCATGCAGGACGGCAACGATTTCATTCCAATGCCCACATGGAAGGTCTACACTGTTCAGTTCCTGAATATTGCCGGCACCGGTCCTATCTTTGGCGCCCTGATGGGTATGCTCTACGGACCGGCTTCGTTTCTCTGGATTGTCTTCGGCTGTATTCTGGGCGGAGCAATGCACGACTATATGGCTGGTATGATTAGCCTGCGTCGCAGGGGTGCATCGTTGCCTGAGATTATCGGTGACGAACTCGGTGCATCGTGCCGACTTGTAATGCGCATCGTTACACTGGTGCTTATGCTGTGTGTGGGTGCGTCGTTTGTCATGATTCCGGCCGGACTCATGGTGACGCTTATGCGCGACATGCTTTCGCCTGAGTTTATGGCTACGACGATGGGTGCCATACTGACCAATAACCTGTTCTGGACGGTACTGATATTCATTTTCTACGGGGCTGTCACTGTATTCAGCATCAGCAAGGTGGTGGGTACTATATATCCACTTTTCGGTGCTGCCTTGTTGCTTATGGCGATTCTGGTTTGCGTGGGCATCTTTACCAATCCGGGCGACATACCAGGAATTGATGAAGCATTCAGCGATCATTACCCTGTCAGCTACACCCCATTGTTCCCCGGTCTGTTCATCACCATTGCCTGTGGTGCGTGCAGTGGTTTCCACGCCACTCAGAGCCCGATGATGGCACGTTGCATTAAGAACGAGAAGTATGGACTCCGTTGTTTCTATGGCGCCATGGTTACCGAGGGTGTGGTTGCTCTCATCTGGGCTGCTGCTGCCATCAAGTTTGTCGATACACTTGATATTGTTGGCGCCACGCCATACGAGAAACTCTACAATGCTATGACTAACTGTGGCACGGAGAAGATGAATCCTGCGTCGCTCGTCAATATGATATGCAACACATGGCTTGGCAAGTTTGGAGTGATACTGGCTGTGCTTGGTATTGTAGCGGCACCTATGAGTACAGGTGGCTCTGCATTCCGTGCAGCGCGACTTATTGCCTCCGATTTCAGTGGTTTTGCACAGCAGAACATTACACGAAGAGTTCTTCTATCCGTACCTCTTTTCCTGATTGCCATCCTTATGCTCAACGTTTCCAGTTTCAAGGTGTTGTGGCTTTACGTAAGTTGGTTCAACCAGGTACTTGCTACATTCACGTTCTTCACTATCAGCCACTGGCTGTACAAGAGGAGTCGTACTGACAGCGAGTATATGTGCTCGGCTTTGCAGCGCAACAGTTGGCTCATCGCTTTCTTCCCTGCTGTTTTCATGCTTGCTGTAAGTTCTTGCTTCATCCTTATAGACGGTGAGAACGGTTTCGGTCTTGACTATGTTTATGGATATGCGATTGGTGGTGTTGTGACCTGCGTGTTCACCATTCTCTTCCTGCTTCATACATTCAGGAAGGGAGGAGTGAAAAAGTAATCGCCCCAGCGTCACAGTCTTATTGTTAACTTTTTTTCACCCTTTTTCCAGGGTGAAAAATTTTTTTTCTGCACCGAAAAAAATATTTTTCTGCACCGAAAAAAAATTTTTTTTGATGCAGAAAAAATATTTCTACGCAGAGTAAACGAAACTTTCTGGTGAGAAAAGAATTACTCGAGTGCAAGATAAGATATAAAAGAAAAAGCGGAGAACAGGCAGATGTCTGTTCCCCGCTTTATTTTATAAGATAACTGTCGTCCGTCAATTTTGGTTGACTTTCACAAAAATTTCGCAGACTTCAGTTCTAAAGAACTTAGAGATTGTCCTTCTCAATATCCTTGAAGTACTTGTATGTGCCGTGCTTCAACTCGTCGGTTGCAGCCTCGTCGCAAACGATGATTGCGTGTGGGTGCATCTGCAGAGCCGAGATAGTCCACTCCTGTGAAACACCTGCCTCGATAGCGTGATGCAATGCACGAGCCTTGTTGTGACCGTTACATACGATAAGCACCTCCTTGGCATCCATAACTGTGCCAACACCTACAGTGAGGGCAGTCTTGGGAACCTTGTTTACATCGTTGTCGAAGAAACGGCTGTTAGCGATGATGGTGTCGGTGGTAAGACTCTTCACGCGTGTGCGGCTCTGGAGCGAGCTGAATGGCTCGTTGAAAGCAATGTGGCCGTCGGGACCGATACCGCCCATGAAGAGGTCGATGCCACCTGCGTCCTTGATGGCCTGCTCGTATGCAGCACATTCAGCAGCGAGGTCGGTTGCATTGCCGTTAAGGATGTGAACGTTCTCCTTCTTTATGTCGATGTGACTGAAGAAGTTTGTCCACATGAAACTGTGGTAACTTTCGGGGTGCTCCTCGGGAAGTCCGACGTATTCGTCCATGTTGAACGTGATTACGTTCTCGAAACTTACCTGACCAGCCTTGTAAAGTTCGATTAGATTTTTGTAGAGACCAAGTGGGCTTGAGCCTGTTGGACAACCCAACTTGAATGGTTTCTCTGCTGTTGGCTGTGCAGCGTTAATCTTTGCTGCTACATACTCTGCAGCCCAGCGTGAAAGTTCAGCATAGTTTGGTTCAATTATAACTCGCATAGTTAACGTCCTCTCTCTTATACCCTTGGATAGGGCAGACCATATAGAGGCATTGGGTCTTTAGTTAGTTTTTATTGGTTGCTTTGTCTCGTTTTCTTCTGATAAGACTTCTTCATTACTGCTTGCTGACAGCGCCGGCCTTCGGACTTGCTCCTGTCACGGCATCAACGCCATCCTTCAAACCCGTCTTTGTGCTTCGTGCCGTCTTGACGTACTTGGCGGATGTTGGTTCTGTGTTGTAGATTGTCTCGTGCAGAGTGCTCTCGCTTACTCTTACCGCGTCCTTGGTCAGTTCGGGCACGTTGTAACTTTTCAGCAGGAGTATGTTCTGGCGTGGATCTTCCTGTGGAAGGCAGAATGCCTTGTGGGCGTGACCCTGTTTATCAAAGTATGCTATGTGAGGACGTGTGTAGTTGCCGTCCATTCGGCGACTGCTGAAGACAATCCATCTGCCGTTGCTGCTCCAACTGTGGTAGCTGTCGACATCAGTGGAGTTTGCCTCCTTGAGTGCGTAGCACGTGTCGTTGGCAAGGTTCTTCACCCAAAGGTCGCTCGACTTGTGCCAGATGTGGAACTGGCCGTAGTCGCCCAGAGTGTAGAGCACGTATCTGCCGTCGGGACTTACACGAGGCACTGATATACTCTTGCCCTGTGTGGCACAGTCGACAACCATCTCTGGTTCGCCGAACTCCAGTGTCTTCTCGTCGAATGTTACGCGCATGAGGTTGTAGTGTATGCTGTCGTAATGCTGTAGCAGAACCTGTGCCGACGCAGAGTCGGGCACCTCTGCCAACTGGGGTTCGTGAGCGCAGCAGTAGTACAGGTAGTTGCCTTCGGGACTCCAGCACGGGAAGGTCTCGAGGTAGTCTTGTGTGTTCAGAATGTGTCGTACCTCGTTCTTGTCGGCATCATAGAAGAGCAGGTCGCTTGCCTCGTCGATAACCTCAATCTTCTCGTCGTGGTACATATGGAATGTCTGACCGGTCTTGTTGGTGGAGAAGGCAACCCAGTTGTGCTTTGGATGCCAACTGGGGTAGACTCCCGATGCCAGGATGAGGCTGTCTTTTATCTGTATCTTTGTTGCCTTGTCGCCGTTGATGACCATTGTTCCTCCATGCTGCGCACGAACGTGGAATACCATGTGCTCGGTGCTGTAGTTCTTGTAGTTGTGGCAGTTAATGCAGTGGTTGTCGTCGTTGCTGAAGGTGCGGTTGTTCTCGTAGATGGTGTGCACATTCCAGTTGGTAAGATTACGCTGGTAGAGACCCAACTGACGGTACAGTTCGTAGCCAGGCTCGATGAGACGGTAGGAGAGGTATGGGTCGATGTCCTCCTCAGCCACGGTCAGGGTGTGCTCCTTATATTTCGTCCATCCGTCGTTGTGGTGTGCATAGATGTTTACGGTGATGGTCTTGCCTCTGTTTTCGCTTAGAAGACTTCGCCATTCTGTCGTATCAATCTGGATGGTCAGTTCGTCGCCCGATGCCACGAGCATACTGCCTTTCTCACCCCTGAACTCTGCCACACACTCGTCTGCCTCGTTGTCCTTGACTAAGAAGTTGAGCGGAGCAATGTTTGATGGTATGACAATGTCGCGATAATCGGGATATATGACTGCCTGTTCCTGTGCCGTTGTGAACTGTGAGGGCAATTCTGCCTTCTTGCCACAGGCAATGAACGCCATACATATTATATATATATATAGTATCTTCTTCATTGTTTCTTTCTTTAGTTTCTGTCGCAGGTTACGATACCACACTTTGTCAGTGCAAGTGATTCTGCAGTCTTTCTGCTTTTAGTTTACACCAGCACTTGACGATTCTGTAGTCGTTCTCTTCTTTGTGGCTTTAAGATTGCCGAAGAAGTAGTAGTAGGGGTAGTATCCCTTGTACTTGCTGAAGAGTGTGCGTGCATGCAATGCGCGATTCTGAGCAGATGTTATCACGCCTGTGTCCACCACCTCCTCGGTCATATATTGACGGGTGTCTTCAATGAAGGATACAAGGCTACCCTGGTACATGTTCAGTCCATTGAACATCTGTAGCAGATTGGGGTTCTTGTTGGCCATGAGGGTCAATGCCTGGGCAACACTTGTCGGTGGTGTTGACCCCTGCAATGGCTGACAGCGAGCCAGGAAGTCTTGCATGGTCTTGGTGTAGATGTGAACCATCAGGCTGTTCCACAACGCATTGATGCTTCTGCCCTCGTATAGTCCGGCGTTATAGCCGAGGAAGACAGGCTGGATATACCTGTTCTCGAAGGTGTCGTGGACAGGTTCGAGAAGACGTACCATCTGTATTTCGGGGTCTGCATTTATGAGTGCAGTATCACGAAGCATAGGCTGGTATTTCGCAATGAAATCTCCTTCGAAAGGAATCTTGTTGATGATTGTGAGATACTTCTCTGCCACCTCCCATTCGTTGCGGATGAGCGATGTCTTGCAGAGCATCTTGAGGTTGCGTACGGTGGGACCCTCCATCGCCATACTCTCCATGGCATGATGATAGGCTGTTTCTACGAGTCCGGCATGGTAGTCGCACTCCATTACGTACATATTGGCTGCGTTTGAACGGTCGCCGTTCAACCCGCAAATATATAGAGAGTCGTAGTCGAGACGGATGTCGAACAGGCTTTCTGCTATCTGCCCGGTCTGCACGAGTGCTATGGCATAGTTGGCTGCCAGTGGGCGGTAACTCTGTTCGGCATTGTCGTGTGCTACGTCAATGACTTTTTTCCAATCCTGATTTATGATAGCCACTTGCATCTTTGCAATGGGGCGTACATAGGGACGCTCGTAGTGAGCGTATGCCATGGGGATGACAAGCATCAGTATGGCGATAATGAGTTGTAGGTGGTTTTGTGTTGGTGTCTCGTCCTTAGGTGTTTTGATGATGGACGGACTTGGTTTGCGGCTGAAAGAACGTATTATGATAGCCCACACGAGCAGGATTACCAGAATACAGAAGGGAATGCCCATCACATGGCCGCTCTCGGCTTCGAAGTAGTTGCTCAAGCCTTGATATGTGAAGATGCTTGTGAATATTCCCAGTGGTAGATACTGTATCCATCGCAGTACGGGCTTGAGGCGCAACGCATAACCGAACAGCCAGCAACTGGCTGTCAGCATGAGCGACAGCAGAAGTCCGCCCAACCATGGATAGCGGAATGTGGTGAGCAGTACACGTCCTATGCACCACAGTATTCCGTAGGGTTTGCTGATTTCGTAGGTCATGAGTGTCTTGTCGAAGGCGAAGAAACTGTTCTCGCGTACCATACGGAAAACGTCGCCCTGCCACCATGCTGCCCATACCCATACAAGAAGGAATACGATGACGGGAATAGGTAAAAGGGGCAAGTGCCTCTTGATGGAAGACTCGCCTTTCACCTTTTCAGAAGAGACAGATTTGGTGGTGCCGGCTGTCTTGCCTGCACCACCATTCTGCTTTGGGGTTTTGTTTTTTGCCATGTGTCAATTTCTTATCTGGAGTAGCAGCGCCTCGGCGTCTCGTCGTTCCTTGGCATTTCGCTACTCCAGAATAATCATTGTCTTTGTTACTTAACCATTACCTTCTTGCCGTCGATAATGTAGAGACCGCTCTTGTTGATGCTGTTGAGGCGACGACCAGTCATGTCGAAGATACCCTTTACAGCATCGGTACGCTCGTTGCTTACCTCGCTGATGCCTGTCTCCTTGCTTGCTCCGTCGAGGAGTGCCTGGTATGCCTTGTCGAGGCTTGTGTAGAGGTCGTAGTTGGTAAGAGGTGTTGTCTCGTTCTTGAGGGCTGAGGTTACGGTTGTTGCCTCGTTCTTGGCATTCTTGATAAGTTCCTCGTCGAGACCGCTGTAACCATCCTTCAAGGTGATGCCAACAGCATAGTTACCGAATCTGAGACGTGAGATTGCGATATCAGGATAGTTGCCTGAGTTGCTGTTGTTGTTTGCCTCAACTCTCAGACGCCATACGCGTGTAGGCTGGCTCACCTCGATAGGATCGCTCTGGTAACTCTGGTAACTTGTTGTGTTGTCGGGCAGACCTGTGAGGGTTGTGATGGTCTTCAAACTGCTTGTTGTCTTACCTGCCAATACAGTGATCTTGGTTGGCTTGAGGTTGAAGATGTTTGCAGAGGTGCGGTAGTAGAAGCGGAACGAACTAATCTCGTTGCCCTCGCCGAGGTCGATGGTTACGAAACGCATAGCATTTCTGCTGGTGCCAACGGTTGAGAAGTCGGTGTTGTTGTTGCCGTCGAGTGCATTGTCCAGACCCTTTGCCACGTCGGATACGTTAGAAGATACGTAGTAAGGAGCAGTTTTGTCTGTAGTCTGGAGGAGGTTGTTTCCGCCAACATTGTCGAACCATGTTGTCTTGAAGTTGTAGTCGCAAACGGTGTTTACGAGGTCGTTGGTCTTCTCTACGAGTTCGTTGATTTCGTCGTTGGTGTACTCGGTAATCTCGCTTACGCGAACGATGTTCCACTTCGAGCCTTCGTCTGCACTCCATACTGCAACCTTACTATGGTCTGCACCATCAAGGTTGAGGTAGGTGTTGCCCTTCTCAACGTCGTTTGCCTTGATGAAGAATGAACCCTTGCCGGCGTTCTCGAGCTTGAAGGTGCCTGCCGATGACTTGGTGTCAGCGTTAACGTTCCAACTTGTTGCCTTGTTTTCGCTGATGTTGGCTGCCATGAACTTGTGGGTCTTGACATTCTGGATGTAGTAAGAGCCCTTTTCATCAGCAGGGATGAATGCCCAGTGCTGCTGCTGGTCGCTCTTGTTTGTAGCAGCAGTAAGTGTACTGCTACCACTCATGAAGCGGTTGGTGTCGCGGTTGCTCTGGATGATGTAGAGTCCGTTGCTTGCAACCTTCAATACCTCTTCCTCAGCCTGGATGCGCAGTATCTCTTCTGTAATGCTGCGGTAGAGAGCGAGGTAGTCAGACTCTGTGTTGTTGCTGAGGACAGTATTGCCCTGTTCTACCAACGACTCGAGAGTTGCCAACTGCTCGGGGCTGTAGTAGCCAGCCTTTGTGCCGGTTGCGTCGGAGATTGATGTGTATGCAGCTGCATCGGAGATAGCATTCTGCAATGCCTCACGATACTGCTCTGTACCTGTCTGGTTTACTGCCTCAACCTCGCTCTGGTCTGCATTGATAACCTTGATGGTGAAGTCGGTGAGTGCAATGTCTGCAGGCAGGTTGAATATCAACTTGTTAGAATAGTAAACGATGTTTCCGTCCTTGTCGTAAACGAGGATACCCACACCGCCTTCGCCAGTCATCTTGATGGTCTTGCCAGAAACGGTGTATGTGTAATCTGTTGCGTTTACGATGTTGCCCTCCATATAGTCGGTGAAGTGACCAAGGTCGCCATACTTCTCCTTCATCTTCTGCGCAGAGATGGCTACACCGTTGTTCTCGGGGCGAAGAGCGCCTGGAGTAGCCCATGGGTCGATACGCTCAACTGGCTTCAGACGGTCCTCGATGAAGATGATGCTCTTGTTCTCGGGATAGCCCTTAGCCTTGACGCGCTTGATGGCTGCGTCGATATCCTTCTGGGTAAGGGAGATGTAGTATGATGAGTAGTCGCCAAAGTAAGCATCGTTACATGGGATGAAGAAGCCCCACATACGGAAGTACTCAGTAAGGTCTTCCTGTGCAGCGTCGCATGCCTTCTCGTAGAACTTAATCCAGCTGTTGACAGCGTTACCACGGTTTGCACCGCCCTCTGGGCCTTCGTACCAACCATTGCCACCGAATGTCATTCCATCGTTACGAAGGAGCTTGTGGAGAGTAGTAGAGAAGTCCATCTTCTTGCCGGCACGGTGGTAGTACAGATAGAGGTTGAAATACATACGAAGTGTGATGCTGATGTCGCGGTGCGAGAAGATAGTCTTGTTTGAGATGTAAGACTCGATGTTATCCATAAATGTCCAGCCACGACTCAAACGGTAACCATGAAGATAGGTGATGATGTTTGAGAAGTAGTTGTTGGATGACTCCATACTGCTGGGAAGGTTGATGGTTCCCTGGTTGTTGTGACCACTCTCGTGACCAACGCACCATGTGTCGAAGTCTGCACGCTCTGCGTTGTAGCTGCTCTCTACGGCAGCAACTCCAGGCATGTGTGTGTAAGAACCAGATGAGTATGGGTTGCCACCCTTTGTTCCCATCAGTGTGAGTGCGAGGTTGTTGACGTATGTTGGGTAGTAGTCGTCGCCACCGAATACATGGTATGCAGGATTCTCCTTTGTGGCATCCTTGACATACTTCATGATACCCATTGCGCCCCATTCCCACATCAACACATTGTCATAGAAACGGATACTCTTATAAATATTGAAGCCGTTGTTCCAAGTCCTGTTCCACTTTTCTGACTCGAAAGATACGTTTGATGTATTCTTCATGAGGTTGCTGCTTGCGTCTGACCAGATTTCGTTGTAGGTCATAATCTGCCAGTAGCACATGCCGTAGTTGCCCTTGGTTGCAAGACGGAGCAGGCACTTGTCGGTGCCGGTAGCGAGTGCTGAAGCATTGGCAGCGAGAAGAATCTTCTTGTACTCAGCGTTGCACTCGTCTTCGTTCTTGCCCTGTGTGTTGATATAACCGAGAACGTTACCACCCTCGATGTGTACCTTGATGCTTGGTACGTCGGTGGTCTTCACACTGGTGCTGGTAATAGAATACATCAACCAGTACTCGCGGAGGTCAGACTCGGCAGCTATGATGTTGATACCCTTGTGCAGCTCTATTCCGCTGTATGAGTTTACCATACCCAGACCTACGATGTTCTCCTCGCATGAAGCAAGGCGAAGCGATGTGTTTGCAGGAATGTCGCTGTCAACGAATACGAAAAGAACATCTCTGCCAGTGGTGTAGATACCGGTAGGGTTGTTCATGTCGTTGAACTGTGTTGCCTTGGTAACACCTGTCCAGTTACCTGCAATAGAATATGCCTTGTAGTCCTGAACGCGGAACTGGCTCGAAATGCTTCCGTCTGTCTCGTCGCTCCAGCCGTTCTTTACCTTAACGGCGATGTTTGCAATCTGCTCGGGAAGACCAGCAGCAACGACAGCATCCTTGAGGTCTGCGTCGCTCATGCTCTTGTATGCACTCTTGAGTTCGGTACATGCGTTGTCTGCAAAGATTGTGCTGAGAGCAGAGTAATCTGCAATGCGGAGTGAAGCCAGAGTTGTGTTGAACTCAGCCTCTTTTTGTGCAAACTTCTCGTATTCTGCACGAGCGGTTGCAATCTCGCTCTCGGTAAGTGTTACCTCGGTAAATGTCCAGTGGCTTGCTTCTGCCTCAGGCTCCCACTTAACAACGTTCTTTGCTGCGTCGCAGTGAAGTGTGTTGCCACCTACCTTGATTTTTATGTGCCCGTCGTTCGTCTCGGTGAATGTTGCTGCAGAACCTGAAGCGGAGGTCTGGAATACGTTGCTGGTTGCGCTCTGGCTCTGGATGAACTTTCCTGTGTACACGTTCTGGAGTTTTCCAGAGGTGTACAACCAATACTGCTGGTAGTTCTTGCCTGTACTGCCTATGGTACAAACAACTCTGCCATTCTTGTAGTTCTCGGACATTACCTGTCCGTCATAATTGGCGTTGCTGATCTTGTAGTACTTGCCGTTAGTGGGTAATGCACACCAACACAAGGAACAGATTAACATTCCAATCAGAGTGGAGTAGATTCTCTTGTTCATATTGATTAGGATTAATTAGATAATATTGCACGCAAAGATAATCATTTTAATTTAATAATGTGTTCTCGGCGTTTGTGTTTTTAATTGTTTCAATAGAAAATAATGCGTTTTGCAAACCATACTTGCCAATTCTTCTCGCATAATGCATAAAAAAGCCCGAGGGAGTGATTCCCTCGGGCTGTATTGCTATGAATGTTCCGTCAAGACGATTACTTGACAGCAACCTTTATTCCATTAACTACATATATGCCCTTAGGCATTGTCTTCAATGTGTTCAGGTTGCCATTGCCGATGAACTTGCCGTCGATGGTGTAGATGCCACCAATCTTGTTTACAGTTGCAACAGCCTCGATAGCATCAACCTCTTCAGTTGAGATGACAAGAGTAATCTCCTGATCAAGGTTTTCGATGTTAGCAGCGATGTAACCAGTGTTAGCGCCAACAGTGTTGTTGCTCTTCTTGGTCAGTGCAAAGGTATTGCCCTCTGCCCAGAGGTTGCCAGTACCGATGGTCTGGTTAACAAATGTGCCGCGGAGAGTTGCAGTTGTGTCAGCAGCAACAACGAATCTTGTGCCGTGAGCGAACTTTGTCAGCTCGTAAGCATCGCCGTTGTAGTCGGGGTCTTCTGGATCATCAACAAGTTCCTGATAATCCTCAACGCTGCCCTTGATGTAAACAACAGCCTGACCTGGGTTAGCCTTGTTGCCCTGGATTGGGTTGAGTGTAACAGTTGTGCCCTCAATTGATGCGAGGTAGAACTGGCCTTCCTTAGCCTCAACAGAAGTAGGATAGCACATTAACTGAACCTCGCCAGGCCAGATGTTCATTGTGAACTCAGGAGCGGTGTAGTCGGCAACTGCCTCAACCTCCTCGATGAAGAGACCTGAGTTGGTACCAGGAGTAGCAACCTCCCATGTTACGAGAAGGTTACCGTCACGCTGTGCGTGGAGGTTGTTCTGGTTTGCACCGTCCAGAGTGATACCGTGGATGATGTTCTGTCCATAACCGATAGCAGATGCGTTGAAGAGTGTTGGGTGTATGCTCAGACGTGTACGGCCGCTTGTACCGTTAGCGCGGATATAAAGACCTGTGGCCTTGTTCTGGATGACATATGCAGTGTCGCCTACAGCAACGAACTGGAACTTAGCGCAGTCTGCATCCTTAATGTCATCCTTGGAATCGAAGCAGAGAGAAGCGTTGAAGGTAGGATCCTCGTCGGTCATAGGTTCAACATAGAACTGAGTGTACTTAGCCTCTTCGCCGTCTGTAGTGGTGTAGGTAGTTGTCTCCGTAATGCTGTTGGCAGCAGTAACGTATTTGCCGAATAACTCCTCGCTGAGAGTAACACCGAGTTCCTCCTTCTCCGATGCCTGAGCACCATTCTTGTCCCAACCGTTAGCCTCGTATTCAGCCTCTGTTGCGAAACGGATGTTGTACCATACGCCTGTCTTAACCTTGTTTGCAGAGGTAAGCATGTTTTCCTTTGCAGATGCAAGGTCGCTGATGTACTTCTCGCTCTGAGCTGGTGTGTAGGTAGCATCAGCATCGTATGCTTTGGCAGCCTCAACGAGTGATGTGATAGTGTTTGCTGCAGAAGCATCGCTCCACTGACCAGGGTTATCACCAATAACAATAGAAGATGTAGAAGGTGTGTTCTCGATAGCCTGGCGGAGAGCATCAGGGTTAACATAAACTGCTGTCCAAGCAGCCCAAGCCTCGTTGACCTTGTTGTAAGCAGCGGTTACAGTTTCGAGGTCTGCCTCTTCAAGGTTCAGAGCGTTCCAATCCTCGATGGCAGCTTCAACGGCAGCAATCTTATCGCTGCGCACGCCAGCCTGTGTCTTCTCGTGTGGTGTGCCTGAAGTTGCAGGATAGATCTGAATCTCCGAAAGATGCCAGTAACCACGGTTGTTTGTTGTCTTCTCTGCATAGAAGCGGAGATATTGATAACCAGTAGCGTCGAAGACAGGTGAAGTCAGTACCTCAGTGTTGTTCTTGAATGGATAATCGCTTGTGTTGAGAAGAGTACACTCTGACTTTTCTGCATCAGAAATGTTTGTTCCATAAACAGCCATCGTTGTGAAGTGGTCGTTATCAACAGGACGACGAGTGATAACGTAAGCGATGGTAGTAAGGTCTGATACCTCAACCTGCAAGTAGTGGATACCAGGTTCTGTTGCACCGCCAGACCAGCTTGAATGCCAGAATGTATTTGTCTTGCCGTCGATAGCTTCTTCAATACTTCCTTCATTAGTCTCTGTGTAAGGGCTTGACAACTGTTCAGCAGAAATGATTGCAGGGTTTTCCTCGTCAATCTTGGTGATTACGTCCTCGGCAATGGTCTTCTGACCTGGGAATGTCTCCTTGATAGTAGCGATAGAATCAGCCATCTCAGCGATAGCGCGAGCAGGACCATTGAGAAGAGCATCAACGGTAGCCTCGTCAACAGGCTCGAGAGCCCACTCTGTAGCATGAGCAACACCCTCCTCTACGGTGTTGCACCATCCAACGATGTTGCCGCTCTTACCAGAACCACCACCATGGGCGCCACAGTGTGCATACTGATAACCGCGCTCTTTACCGTTTACAAGACGGATGTTGTAGTATGTTACAGGAGTGTCGCTGAAGTTGTCGCTCTCAGCAGTAAGACCTGCAACGTCGAATACAACGCCGGTGTCGGTTGTTGTGAGTGTTACGGCTTCAGACTGTGCAATTGTGTTGATGTGAAGGTTCTTGGCACAGTTTGTAAGGCTGTATACCTTGACAGAGTCTGTAGCCTCTATCTTCCAGAGATAAGCCACGTTTGAAGCATCGAGTGTGTTCCAGCTAAGGTTTGTACCATTAGCGTACATCGCCTTCTTGAAGTAGGTAGTAATAGTCTCGCCAGGGATCATCTCGCCAGTCTCTGGGTCCTCATCATCCTCGGTTGTTACTGTTTCGTTGAAACCAAGACCGCTGCGGATGAAGTAGTAGCCTGGTGTGATCTCGGCGGCAAATGGCACGCGTGTGGCAATCATTGCATCATATGTGTCCTTGATGTCCTGAGCCAGCTTGAGAAGGTCTTCAGCAGTAAGTGTTTCTGCGTCTGGGCCGTCAACAACAGATGCTGCGTCGAGCGCAGCTTCGAATGCTTCTACGCAAGCAGGGTCGTACTGGCCAGGTTCTGTTCCAGGCTCAAACTTACCCTTGTACTCGCCGTAGGTGGCGAAGATAGTCTTCAATTCAGAAAGAGCAGCGTCTCTCTCGTTGAGTTCGGTAAATGTAACGTTAACGATGCTCCATGCAGCGTTGCCGTTAACATCTGTACATGCACCAGAACCCCACATCGAAAGAGTATTACCGTTACCATTGTTGTCCAAAGGCTTGTTGGTTAATGTTGATGTGAAGCTCCATACTGGCTTGCTCGCAGCATCTTCGCCGATGTAGGCAATTGCCCAACCGAGTCCGTCGTCGTACTTGTTGGTCGTAGGCATAATAGCAGAGCCATCGGCAGTGCCGGTTGTCTGCCATAGTGCGCCGTTTGCAAACTGGATGTTGTACTCACCGTCTTTTTCTGTTTTGATGAATCTTACGAGCCAGTTGGCTGCATTTGATGCCTTCATGCCGTCGGTTAGAGGGTCGCCACTAAATGATGCAGCTCTCTTGTAGAGACGGGTTTCAGCGTTCTCGTAGTGAGCATAGCCGTCACTTCCACGACGCTGGTACATGAGGTACCATGTGTTGGGAGTCAGTTCTCCCTCTGCAACTTCTGCTCCGATGGTGATAGCGTTTTTCTCAAGGTCAATGTCTTGAGCAAAGATGTTACCGCATACGAACATTAGTAACAGAGTCATCAAAGAAGTAATTTTCTTCATAAGTGATTTGTTTAGTTAGTAAATATATAAAATTGGTAAATAATGCTAAGTAGGGCTTTTGACAATCGTTCTTGTCGTATTATTGTTGTTTGTTGTTTCTCATGGGTGTGCTGATGGGTGATATTCGGAAGCAAAGTTATTCATTTTTTTAAATATTCCGTAATTATTCTCGTTCTTTTTGTTTATTTGGAGCAATTTTTTTGATAAAACAGGATAAATGTACTACTTTTGTATGTCGTTCCACCGAAAATTGACTGCCGGTTTTCAATTGGCAGATTGATATTGCATAATTCAAGTTTCGCAAGTTAGCAAAATATAACGTAACTACCTAAAACAAAAA